>VGJH01000270.1 GCA_016867505.1 Candidatus Bathyarchaeota archaeon | reverse complement strand
GTGCTAACTACACATGGTTTTAAACAAACACCAGAAAATTTCATCACAATGGGAATAGAACCAATAATAAAATAATACAATTTTTATCATAATAATTTAAATAAAAAATTGATAAATAGATAATTCATGTCTGAGGTAAAAATTATCACGCAAAAGCACTTTGTTGAAGTTAATAGTTACCTCATTAAGACTAATTCAGGTTTTTTTTTAATTGATACGGGATTACCAAAAAAACGAAGTAACCTCATACAGATCCTTGAAGCAAATGGTTGTTTACCGGGTGACTTGAAGCTCATAATTGTTACTCATGGTCACTTTGATCATAATGGTAACACTGCATACTTAAGTAGAAAATATGGTGTACGGATAGCGATGCATTCTAAAGATTCAGTAATGGCTGAATCAGGTGACATGTTTATCGAGATGAAAGGATTAATGGTTAATGCTATTCGTTTTCTACTTCCATTAATTGGGATGAACAAGTATGAAACCTTTAAACCCGATATAATTTTTGATAATGAAAATGATCTCTCAGATTATGGATTAACAGCGAGAGTTTTTCATTTACCGGGTCATTCACAAGGGTCAGTAGGAGTCTTAACATCGAATGGTGATTTCTTCTGTGGAGATATTTTTACTAACACTGGAAAGCCTGAAAAAAATTCATTAATAGATAACTTATTAGATTATGAAGAAAGTATAAACAAGATTAAGAGCAAAAACATTAATTCAATTTATCCTGGACATGGTAAGCCATTCAAAATAAATGAGTTAGTATTTTAATCGATTCAGTTCTTTGCCACAATGATGACAGGTCTTTTCATACCAAGATAATGGTTTTCCACAATGTTCGCATCTCCATTTTTGTTCTTGTTCATTTAGCCACTTAACTGGATCCTCATTGATTTCCATTAAATTTTTTCTAATATTTTCTCCTCTATTAGAACAGAAATTAGAAAGAATTGTGTATTGTTTACAATTATCCTCTAAAAATGAAGTACATTCATAACAGAACTTTAATTTCTTCTCATCTAAACACTTCTGAGGGTAGCATTTTTTACAGTTTTTCCATTTTTATTCATTGGGAGCAAAGCAACCATTACACTTAATCTCATTGGGATTAGATTTTTGTTGTTTAGCTACTTCGGATAAAAAGTCTCCATCGTCTCTTTCAGCCCTATAAATGTAGCATGCACCACAGTAGATACCACATCGTGTTATAAGATTCAAATTAGGCATATTTTAGAAATTGTGGGGTCTTGTTTAAATTTTTTTTACTAAATAATTGAAAAAAACTTAATTGATTGGTTAAGAACGTTTGAAGGGCTTATCCCAGTAACCTCGGGGATCACTCATCTTGCCGAAACCAGCCACGTCATCCATAATGACAAAGAATTTGTTAAATAATGTTGTCCGTTTTATTGTCCATTGGACAATATCATGCATTAAGCTTGGTTGTTTGTTGAAAGGGCAGCTTCTGAAGCAGATGCTGCATCCAGTAGCTACTTCATGCCAGTAATCGAAGCAGCTCTGCTCATTTGTGTACCACTTAAGTACACCAGGATTATTTGACTCATTTAAAGGTGTCCTGGTTCTTGGTCCAGTAGGTATAGATCTACTTGGGCATTGTTTGGAACATTTTCTACAGGACTCACAGAATTCAATTATTCCTGTGGGAGCAGGAGGACTTTGCGGAAGTGGAAGATCAGTGAATATTTTACAGATTCTTACCAATGACCCCTTCTCCCAGGTAATCAATCGACCATTTCTACCAGCATGACCTAATCCTGCTTGAATAGCCATTGGTACACTCAAAGTTGTGTCATTTCCCATTGGGATTGCGTTCCAGCCTAAACCTCTTATAAATTCAGCAACGGTTCCAGCTGTAACATGCATCCGAGCATAACCCATGTTGCTAGTGACCTCGATGGTTGTTGGGGCATAACTATTTTCGATCTGTTCCATTGGAACCGTCATTACAATTGCATATTTGTAGCTTGAAGGAATCACTACTTCTTCCTTGTTTATTATTGGCTTCTCTACATCCCTGACATTTATTGGTCTACCATCACCCATGTGACTGTAAATCCACCGCTCATCGAGTTTAGTGAAACCAACCGTAACTGCTCCAAAGTATTGAGCTGCTTTACGAACAACCTTCGCTGCTTGCTCAG
>VGJH01000269.1 GCA_016867505.1 Candidatus Bathyarchaeota archaeon | reverse complement strand
GTATTTTTCTGGATCGTTCTTAGGTATTGCACTAATTTTAAGTATTTCACGAATATCATCGCTATAAGGGTATAATAATCCTTTTTCGCGTAACTTAGATCGAACTAAAGCAGCTACACCAGCTACTATAGGTGTTGCATTTGAAGTGCCGTTAAAATAATTATATGAATTATTATTATGAGTAGTTTCTTGCAAGTAATAGGGTGAAGCAATCGTAACATTATTACCATATTTGCTCCCAGGGTCTAAATTACCAGCATAGTCGACTCCAGATACACATATTAGTGCATTACCATTAGAAAAGTCGGCTGGGTAGCGTATCTCGGTTTCATTGGGGGTATTACCTCTAGCTGCAACTACTGAAACATTATTAGCCCAAGCCCACCAAAATGAATAATAATAACTCTGTGCAGAAAGTGAACCCCAAGACCAATATGTTGGACTGTCACCACCAAAACTACAATTTATAACGTGGATACCATAACCAAAACCATTATTGATTTCTGGTACTGTGGCTGCTTCAAAAACAGCTTCTGCAATTAATTCACGATCTAATAATCTCTTTCCATTACTCGTTTCACTTGATGTTACTCTGAACGAAAATATTTGGCAGCCGGAGTTAATATTTGATGAAGACCCACCGGCAATTCCAATTACACCAATATTGTTCCAATTTATTGCTCCAACAATTCCAGCGATAGGTGTTCCGTGTGTTTCATCAGAGTATTCAGGTTTTGGATTGCCATCGTTATCCTTAAAATCGTAGCCTCCACGCACGCGATAACCTTGACCAAAGCCATTGCCTAAATCATCGTGATAATAATCTATACCGTGATCAACAATGCCAATTTTAACTCCAGAATTACCAGCAGAATAATTCCAAGCCCTTGGCAAATCTATATTATAAGTTGAGTTTAAAATTGAGGTTGATAGATATAGCGTGGATCATTTGGAGGCCAGGCATCAACCTCAATTGGAAATAATTTGTCAATATTTTGAATTAATGTACTACTTTCCTTAATTGCTTGTAGATCAGTTTCATTCAGCTCTGATTCAGTCTCAATTATAAATGTTCTTTGAAGTTCCGCAAGCGGAAACGCGGTTCCATTAACTGTTTTAATATTTTGAAGATCGTCTGGCAGTTTCCTTATAAATTTTCGAAGTGATTTAATTTTATATTCTTTTAAGAGTTTGTTTAATTCAAAAAGATGAATAGAATTCATCAATAATTTTGAAGTATCTTTATCAATTATTTTTGATATATCAAAGAAATAATCTGACTGTTTATATTCTGATAAATCAATGATGCTGTTTGTTTTGAGTATATATTTATTGCTTTGTGCTAACGAAGAATATGTAGCAATTAATATTATGAATATAATAAGTTTTTTCATTTTATTACTCCCAAATAAATTATTTATTTATTGTAAGAACGATGTCACTTTTAATAAGATAGTCTTTCAACCGTACATTCACTTTACTGCTTGTCAGTGTACTATCTGTAACTGCGAATTGGATAAATTGAGAGCCCCGAAGCGTGTCCAAAAAATTATAGTAATGGAAATCACCGAGAATACGATTGCCAATTCTATAACTGGTCACTTTTTGTTCTTGGAAAATCTTACCAGCAGTTAGAATTAACGAAATCTGACTCAATGAATCAATCGGTCCAGTGCTTCTACCAGTTCCCAAAGCATCAATGACTACTGTTACTGTGTCGTTGATATTGGCAGGGTTTGGTAAAACATTACTAATCCATATATCATCGTCGATTGGAATAGTATTGTCAACACAGCTTGTAAAAAGAATAGATAAGATTAAAGAAAATATAATTTGAAATTTTTTCATAAACACCTCTTAATTTTTAATATGTTAACTATTGTAAATGAGTTGCTTAAACGAAACCCGTTGAATAAAATTTTATTTGTTGTTTCATCACCGTTACCCTTTCTCTTTGTAAGTAAGTATAACGGCGTGTTATGTTAAAGATCAATAACTGCCGAGTTCTCATTAATTATTTATTTAAAGAAGTAACAACCTGTTATTCGTCGTCCTTTTTATCCGCGTTTAGCGGAGCGACAATTAATGTATTCGTTATCAATGAACCGGGCCGCATTCTTGCTTGACGCAATAAAATAAATATTCGGACTTGCCGATTTTGCACGCCGTTAGCC
>VGJH01000268.1 GCA_016867505.1 Candidatus Bathyarchaeota archaeon | reverse complement strand
GAATAATTGAAAGACATGTCGGAGCTGGTTTAACACAAGAAGAAGCAAAGAAAAATCATTTACCAAACGGAAGCTATCTACCAGAAACCATCGAAGAAAAAATAGTAACTTATTCAGATAAACTCGTTGAAGGAGATAGAGAAGTTGGAATCGAAAGGGAGATGGAGAAATTATCATTAGAACTAGGAAACAACCATTCAGCACTAAGAAGACTACAAGACTTACACGAAGAAATTATGAGAAAGATCAAATACGAAGTATAAACGATTTTAAATGAGGTACCCGACATTTGTGAGGGGGCCGGTCGTCCAGCATGGTAGGACGCCGCCCTTACGCGGCGGAAGTCACCGGTTCAAGTCCGGTCCGGCCCACCATATTTAGTATTTAAATAATGAATATTGGAATCATATTTATTAAAATAATAAAATTATAACCAACTAAGGTTCTTATTGTATGATAAAAAAAATACTGAAGGAGAAAAATTAATTGAAAATAACTCCATTACAAATTTATTCAAAATCCAAGGTTACTATTACTAATAATGGAGAAAATATAACTATTGGGTTCAAGTATCCTGTTGGGTTAAAATGGAGTTGTAAAAGATGTGGATTATGTTGCCAGAATGATGAAGGCCATGAAAGGCATATTTTGTTATTAAATTCGGATCTTAAACGTTTTGAAAGTGCTTCATATAACATCTCAGAAATTTCAGAATCATCAAAAGAAGAAGACCCATTTATTAGTGAAATGAAGAAAGAAAATGGTAAGTGCTTTCTATTAACTGAACAGGGTTGTAAGGCTTATGATTACAGAGCGCTTCTTTGCAGAATGTATCCTTTTTGGATTGAGAGAAAAGATGAGGTTTTCATTATAAGATTCGATTCAAATTGTAAAGGATTTGGGATAGGTCAACATTTATCAGAAAAATTTTATCAAAATCTAATAACTTATGCTATAAATGAACGTGGAGGAATTTAAGCAAAAATTAATAGATAAAAACAACAATTCTTTCCTATGAATAAATTATCAATTCGCCTTGCTAATGTTAACGATATTGCTTTTTGGATGAACATGATTGAAGCTGCTGGTTGGGATAACACCGTTGCTGATGCGAAACGATGCTTATACTTAGAACCGAAGGGTTGTTTTATCGCCAGCTCAAATAAGGATGATATTGGGATAGTCAATAGTTTTCAATATGGAAAACTAGGGTGGATTGGTAACTTAATTGTTAAACCTGAATTTAGAGGATTGGGCTATGGCGAGGAGTTAATGAAATATGCAATCAATCATCTAAAGAATGAAGGTGTAACAACAATTAGATTAGATGCGGTTCCTAAAGCTGTTAGCTTATATGAAAGATTAGGTTTTAAGCATGAATGGAAAAGCCTAAGATACTCCTGCATCTCAGAAAAAAAGAATACCGAAAACGTAACACTAATAAAACCTTCAGAGATGAATGAAATTCATCGTCTAGATAAAAGATATTGTGGTTTCGATAGAAAGAAATTTGTTGAAAAAATTAGAGAAGAATTCCCAAACTTATGCTACAAAATCTCTTTACAAGGTAAAATTCGTGGCTATATAATGGCACGTCATCTGAACAATTCATATAAAATTGGTCCTTGGATATGTGAAGAAGATAATGAATACGATGCTGAACAATTATTACATACGGTAATGAGACAAACAGAGGGATTTGAATTAAAATTGGGGATACCAGAACCAAACTTAATGGCTATCAAAATTGCAGAAAAGAACCAGTTTAATCAATTACCTACAAGTTTCAGAATGTGTCTAGGAGATAGGAAAAAACTTGGAATAATAAAAGGCGTTTATGGTATTGGATCACCTGATAAAGGCTAATCCATCCTGAAGACCAGGATGTCACCAACACTCATATTCTTTACGTTTAACGAATCTTTCTTAACAATTATATTCATATGATTTGGCATATGATTCATATCATAACCTGCTAATACTCCAAACAACTCTTCATTATGGTATACCTTATCTCCTGAAACAATTAAGCCTCCATTTCTCACTTCAATAAATGCTATAGCATTCATTCGATTCAACTCACTACCAGGAGAGGGATTTTGATCAGTTATCATTAATTCATGAATATCATGTTTTTTAACTGCTCTACTATAACTTTCAATGAGTTTCATTTTA
>VGJH01000267.1 GCA_016867505.1 Candidatus Bathyarchaeota archaeon | reverse complement strand
TCACACGAACCGAGCCCAAAAAGATTATCGTCGACTAAAACAGGATCAAAGGGATCAGTGTCCCACCCATCAACCACTGGAACTGTATCCAAATGTCCATTAAAATTCAGTCTTTTTCCATTACCACCATTTTTGGTACGAGCGTAGATGTTAAATCTTTTAGGTTCAACTTCCTGTAGTTTTATTTCATAACCTAAAGAAATTAATTCATTTTTAAGATACTCAGCTAACTCTGTTTCATTACCTACAATAGAATTATTTTAATCATTTCTTTTAATTTTGATAATGTATAATTGTTGTCAAGTTTTTTTAGGGTTTCATTCATGGAATATATTTTACTCTTTATAATATTCAAGTGTTATGTACGAAAACTATTATAAATTTTATATTACACTATATATTTATGTTGCTGAAAGATTTTTGAGAAGATTCCATTTGTAGCTAGATGATTGGGAAGATTGGAATAGAGTCGAGTTCCATCTTGTTTGTTGTAAGCTTTAAATGAATTATTCAATTTCTATAACAACTCTAATTCAACAATTATCATACACTTAAGTAATCTAAGATAAACTGAGGATAAAACCTACGATTCAATTAAACAGAAAAGAAACTCATTGAGTCTGAATCTTGGAGAATATATTAATTTCTCTAAGCCTTCGACGCTCAGCAAGCTCCTCATCCGTTTTTGGCCAACTCTCAATACCAGGGTACCTTTTCTTCAACTCATGATACAACTGCTCAAAAGGCACCATAAAACCAGGATTAAGGTCTTTACCCAAGCTATTCAATCTAGTCTGAGTAATAATGAACTCAAATCGCTCAAACACCCCAACAACAGCGTTGGGCGGATAGAGCTGCATAATGTCTTCGATACTCATCAGTTTTTCAGAGTAAAGTATCCCCAGAGTATTGTAGACGTTCATCATGTAAGCGATATTTGAGTAAATTTCTTGGTTATTCCCATATTTTTCAAAGAATTCTTGTCTAGTTTTAAATTTTAAGAAATATAGGCTGTAGTAGCTTTCGGAGAATTCTTTGCTATATGCTGGTAGTTTTTGGAGTATGGTCTGTTTACGTTTTTCTCTTTCAGCGTTCTTTAGGGTTGTTATGTAGTAGTATGCTGCGAAGCATACTCCAGTTGCAGTGGCAAACCATGAGAATATCTGGATAAGATCCATAACCTCTTTCTCAACCATCATTATTCACCTGAATTAATCTAGTATGAACTGAGGATAAAACCTATGATCATGATAGAATATTTAATAAACTAATAATTAAGTAATATTTTCAAGTATTATGATCTTTTTTGGTTAAAAAAAGTGATATATGGGGAAGGGGGATAATTGGTGACTTGATTTGAAGTTAGTAACTTTTAAAATTCATACTGAACAACGATTAGGAGTTCTGGTTGGAGAAAAAATTGTTGATTTAAACTCAGCATATGCTCTAATGTTAAAGGAGACCAAAGGAGTTGATTACGCTAGAAGACTTGCTTCTGCAATTATTCCTCCTTCACTAACAGGCTTTTTAGAAACTTACGATGAAGGGTTAGATACCGCAAAAAATGTTCTTAAATGGTTGGATGATAAACCTGCTGATATCGTTGGCATTGAAGGAGAAAAAATTGTTCTTAATAATGATGAAGTTAGGATTGGTCCTCCAATACCTTACCCAGGCAAAATTTACTGTGCAGCTGTAAACTATTACGATCACGCAACAGAAAGTATTAAAGATCCTGAGCAACGTCAGAAAGAAATTGATCGATTAAAATCTTTGAATTTAAAAGTAGCAGATTGTTTCCAAAAACAACCAAGTCTAGTCGTAGGTCCAACTGCTCCAATAATTAAACCAAAAGTATCTGAAAGACTCGATTATGAATGTGAGCTAGCAGTAGTTATTGGAAAAAAGGGTAAAGATATCCCACCAGAAAAAGTTTATGAACATATTGCTGGCTACACAATTTTGATAGATGTTAGCTTCAGAGACCAAGGCTTCCCACGAGACGTTGAATTTGGCTTATATAAAAGAGATACAAACTGGACAAAAGGAAAAGGCATGGATAATGCTTGCCCAATTGGACCATGTGTTGTCACATCAGATGAAATAAAAAACCCATTTAATCCAGCTTTAACATTAGTTACAAGAGTAAATGGTAAGACTAGACAAAATGGCTCAGTAGA
>VGJH01000266.1 GCA_016867505.1 Candidatus Bathyarchaeota archaeon | reverse complement strand
GCATATACACAACACATGCAACTGAATATCATTCGAAAACTCATACAATCGAATATGAATGCAAAGGCTTGGAGGTCAGAGGTAATTGGTTAGAGGGATGTGGGTTTAAAGGAGAAGTAGATATCCTTTCTGGTAAAGGAAAATTAAGTTGGAAAGTGGAATTTGCAGCAAGATGGAAGGCATTAGATATTAGATTTGAAGCATATGGAAAAGATATTGCTGATTCCGTTAGAGTTAATGATCGTATTTGTCGTGAAATTTTAAATTGGGAACCTCCAATGCATGTTCAATATGAGATGTTTTTAGATAGAGGAGGTAAAAAAATTAGTAAATCAGCTGGAAACGTTTTCACGCCTCAAGTATGGTATAAATATGGTTACCCACAATCTCTAAATTTATTAATTTTTAAAAGGTTTGTTGGAACAAAAAGTGGCAGTGTTGAAGATATTCCAACACATATGGATGAATTAGATGATTTAGAAGAAGTCTACTTTGGAAAACCAAAAATCAATAATGAAGTTGAAAGTGCACAACTTAAAGGTCTATTTGAATACTGTTGGATGCTTAAACCTCCTAAAAATCCTTCAATTCATGTACCTTATAATTTATTATTAAAACTAGCACGAGTTTCACCTAAAGGCTCAGAGACTGAATTTATAAAAAATAAACTAAAGGAATATGGTTATCTTGACAATATAAATGGTTTAGATAAACGGCTTGATTTTGCATTCAACTGGATAACTGATTTCCCTGAAGAAGAATTACTAATCATACTTGATGATAATGAAATAAAAATTATTGAAACTGTAATAGTTGAATTATTGAATACAACTAATCCTGATGCATATCAAAATGTCGTTTTTAATGCAGCAACAAAATTAAATTTAAAACCAAGAGAAGTATTTCCAGTCGTTTATAAAGCATTAATCGGAAAAAATCAAGGACCAAGACTTGGACCATATATCAATCTAGTTGGTAGAGAAAACATCATTGAAGATTTAAAAAATTCAATAAAAAAAGAAAAAAATTAGTTACCTACAGGTTTACCTGCATTACCCCAATCAGATTTTTCTACATCATAAAAAACAACACTCACTGCTTCAGGTTTACAACCAATTCCCTCACACATTGCTTTTGTTAAAAGCTCCATAACCTTAGCTTTGGTTGCTTTGTCTCTCCCTTTATACCATTTAACTTCAATACATGGCATTACATTAACACCACAACAAAATCCATCAAATATGTTATGAACTTTTGCATAAAGCGGACTCCAAACTCAAGATCCTCATCACTTTTCAGAAGGGCAAAGTTATCATCGTCCGCCAAATAAAATAATAAATTCTGCACGAAAAAATCTTGTGTTATAAAAGAATTCTTTAATATCTAATACCCTTTTTTGATTTATGATTCGTCCTGACAAAGATCATTACTTTTTAAACATTGCATTAAGTGTAGCTGCTAGATCTACATGCCTTAGACGCAAATTTGGTGCAGTCATCGTAAAAGACAGCACCATAGTCGGAACAGGTTACAATGGAACGGCACGGGGTGTTATAAATTGTGATGAAGTTGATTGTATTAAAAACATTATGGAATCACCTCAAGGACAAGCTTATGATTATTGTCCCGCGGTTCATGCTGAAGAAAATGCAATAATTAATAGCGATCGTGCTGATAGAATTGGAGCAACATTATACATTGCTGGAAAAGATAATCAAGATAAATTAACAATGGCAGTACCTTGTCAACGTTGTCAAAGAAAAATATTAAACTCTCAAATTAAAGAAGTAGTAATTTTAAGTGATGAAGGTAAGGCACAAAGATATGATGTCATGGATTATGCAGTGTGTGATACTAAATGGTATACAGATGCTTTAAAGAAGATAAAAAAATTAGATAATCTTCGTTAAATTTATAAATTAATTTGAGTGAAAGCAGAACAGGGCTAACCTATGAGTCTAGAAAAAAAGATTAAAGATCTTGAAGATGAAGTAGCTGCATTAACAGAGAAAATTGAAGCTATTGAGGAAAAACTTGAAGAGATACTGGAACACCTCGCAGAAATTGATGAAAAATTAGAAGAACTATAATATAGTTTCATCAAAATCTACTCTTAATTCTCTAAAAAGTTAATTAGTCCTCTATGAGTCTTTTCTTTGGTAAACGAATTGGCCTTTGGAGAGCATTCATCTAAAT
>VGJH01000265.1 GCA_016867505.1 Candidatus Bathyarchaeota archaeon | reverse complement strand
CCAAACATGACTTATGTCGTCTCGCTTGTAAGCCCGCGAGCCCTCTAAAAAGGGGAAATCTCGCCTTGGTCCAAAAGAGCACCATCCCACAGCCTCATTGCCAACAAAGGCGAGTACGCCGTGTGCCGTGCCTTTTTGTACAAGGTTTTTGAATGCCTTTTTAGCGCCCGTTCCCTTGATTTCCTTCCATTCCTTGTGACCTAGAATGCGCCAGCACATGCACCAGCATCCACCGCATGCCCCGTTCTGACCGAACAACTGCTCTACAGCTGACCACAGGTCTGGACGTAATTCCTCAAAACGCAGACTTTCTATAACTGACAGTGACTATCGGTCTCCTTTTCGGTTAGACATTAGATTCGAAGCCTATGTCACTTATATACTTCTTCAGTATTTCTGCATAGATAAACACAACATCTTCGCGCTAACCTCTCCTGAAATTCACCCAATTATAATAACTTTAGTTTATGTCTGTTTGTTCGTCTTAGAGAGAGTGGGGGAGAGTGTATAGGGGAGAGAGTATTGTTAGCAGTTAGTGAATGTTAGAAGAGTTGGGTTTGGGGGATTAATTTTTATTCTTTGAATCCATTCTACACTGATTAAAATGATATTCGATGTTCCCACACTTCAAACAATTTTTTTTATTCTAATGGCGATTACTTTGTTTGCGAGAACAAAGATTGAGAAAAAGTATCTCTATGTTTTATTAGGTTTACAGGTATTAACTGTGGTTTTGCAATTCTATTTGATGTTTACTAGTTGAATTCACCATCTGCCTGATGCTCCTCCTCCGCCTGATCTTCCTCCACCGCCACCGAATCTGCTTTTACTAAAAAACATGAGCAGTATGATGACTGCCACTAGTAGGATTGCATAAGGTGAACCATTGCCTAGTAACCAGAAAATGATGTATCCCCAGTCTCCTTTAAAGAGTAAATCAATTAAATTGATGTCAGGTTCAACTAGAAGTATAGGCGTATAGTTTTCAACATCATATCCAATCTCCTCTGCAATTGTAGCGACTGACTCAAAAATCCCAGAATAATAGTCTCCTTCCTTAAATTTTGGGCTTAAAATTAACCTACCAACTCGACCAGCCTCAGCATCCGTAAGGTCGCCCTCAAGACCATAACCAACCTCAACTCCCCATAACTCTTCATCAAGTGATACCACTAACAAAATTCCATTATCTTTACCCTTTTTACCTATTCCAACGATGCCATCTAACTCGATATTGTTAAAAAGCGCTAATTTTGCTTTGTTGATGTCTCCTTGAAATTGGTTGAGGTTACTTAGAGTGACTATAACAATTTCAGCTGTTGTTGCATTGTCAACACTTGCACAAAGTGCATCAATTAATTCTATCTCATAATCATAAAGTAGGTAAGCTTCATCGTAAACATATTTTCCTCTTAATGAAGCATACGTTAAGGGAGTAGAAAACGCTGAAATAATTATTATTGCTAGAATCAATATTTTTTTATTGATACCTACTCCCCTTCACCTTTTATCTAGCTTGCTTGATAGAAGGCTCTTGGCTTAAAGTTGAACATGCCAGCTATCATGTTTGCTGGGAAGCTTAGAATCTGCTTATTGTAATTGCCAACTGCTTCATTGTACCTGGTTCTAGCAACTGCAATCCTATTTTCTGTTCCTGAAAGCTCGTCCATTAATCCTAGCACAATTTGGTCAGATTTTAGGATTGGATAATTTTCTACAGTAACAATTGCTAAGAGCCTAGATGTTACATCATTTAATTTGTCTCCCGCAGCTATCTGGTCTTCTGCGGAGCCTTTCAACGATTGAGTCCAAGCTGACCTCGCAGCAGCAATATCAGTTAAAAGTTTTTGCTCAAAATTAATGAAAGTCTTTGTAGCATTAACCAGCTGAGGAATTAAATCAGCTCTCCTCTGATATTGAACCTGAATGTCAGCCCAACTTTGATCGACATTAACACTTGCTGAGACAATCCCATTATAACTTAAAATGACTCCACCACCAATAACCACTAGAACAAAAATTAATCCAATAACCCATGTTTTTGCATTCATATTAAATTCACTTGTACTCTTGGGAACGAGTAAATTTGAAGATTTGCTTAAACTGAATTATAATATAGAGAATTTCGAATAACCCTTGAATCTCAGTCTTTTCTGGACTTTAATTTATAAAGGATTAAATACTCTCAAAATCAGGA
>VGJH01000264.1 GCA_016867505.1 Candidatus Bathyarchaeota archaeon | reverse complement strand
ATACCTCTAATGGAGAATTATTTTTGGATAGGAAACGTATAGCATCAGCGGTCTCTGCTGCCCTGAATGCGCCTTTAATAACAATGGTTACCTTCATCTTATTGATCTTATGGCAGGGAACATCAAAGACCCCCTTGTTGATAGGTATCACTAGCTTTTTTGGATGCATTTTACCCTTAATTATGGTTGGTGTTCTTTTAAAGCTGGATTTAATTGAAGATTTTTATGCTCATAACAAGGACCAACGTTTCATTCCCTTCTTATGGACGAGTCTATTCTATTTGATGGGGGCGATAGCTCTCTTCTATGTAGATGCACCTATAATGGTGACTGCTTTAATGACTTGTTATTTTGTTAATAGTTTAGTTTTAACTACTATTACTTTTAAATGGAAAATTAGCATACATGCTTCAGGAATAACAGGCCCTGTTACTGCATTAGTCTATTTAATTGGTTCAACTATGTTGCCCCTATTTCTGATCGTCATTCCTGTTGCATGGGCAAGAGTTGAGTTAAAAGCGCACACGAAAATGCAAGTAACTGCAGGAGCAATAATCAGTACAATGCTAACATGGTTCCAGATGAGCCTATACATGAAAGGAATAATTCTATTTTAAAAAAAATTATTTATTCAAAATTTTATCAGCAATCAACTGTCCAAAATCATATGATTTTTTCAATTCATCTTCATTTGGTTTATAACTGAAATCAATTTCGCTTGGTATTAATTGGATGCCAGCAGCTATCATTTCGGTTTCAGTAATTTTTTTTGCTCCCCCTGCCCAGCCATAACTACCAAACGCTGCACCAATCTTATTCATCGGTTTCAATCCTCTCATATAAGCTAGGAAAGATGCTACACTTGGGAAAACATGATTATTGAGTGTGGGTCCACCAATCAATACTGCTTTAGCTTCAAGCACTTCAGCAATAACATCACTATTATGGCTTGCAGTTAGATTAAATACCTTAACTTCAACTCCTTTAGAGTTTATTCCCTCAGCAATTGCTCTGGCAACTTTTTCAGTGCTACCCCACATGGTATCATAAGCAATTACTGCATAAGGTTTAGTCTCTCCAGCAACCCATTTAGTATAAGCTGATAAAATCATGCTGGGGTCTTTTCTCCATATAATTCCATGACTAGTAGCTAAAATCTCAACAGGAACACCTTCAAGTGCTTTTAATGCATTTTTTACACTTCTCCATAAAGGCATAAGGATATTGGCGTAATAGGTGGTTGCTTCATGCATTAAAATTGTTGAGTCGACTTCGTCATCAAATCTTCCGCTTGATGCGTAATGTTGGCCAAAAGCATCGTTACTGAATAAAATTTTTTCTTCAGGCATATAAGTAACCATACTATCAGGCCAATGAGCCATGGGTACTGGGACAAAAGTTAAACTTCTTTTTCCCAATTTAATTGAAGGTTTTTGTTGTATGGATGATATTTTTAGATCAGTTCCATAATATTTCTTTAAGGTGCTGATGCATCTGTCAGTTGCGATGATTTCTGCATTTGGTGCAACTTCAAGGATTTTACGAATTGATCCTGAATGATCTGGTTCCGCGTGATTTACTATGATATAATCAATTCTTTTTGGATCGATCAACTCTTTAATATGTGCAATTTGTTCATCTGCAAAAGGAGATTTAACAAAATCAATTAAAACAACTTTTTCATCTAAAATCAAATAAGAGTTGTAGCTTGACCCTCGATGAGTAATGTATCCATGAAAATTTCTTACTGCCCAATCAACAACACCAATCCAGTAGATATCCTCTTTGATTTTAATCATTCAATCACCCCGATTAAAAATTGGATGGGGTTCAAAACTTAAAAAGGGTTCTGGATTATTCCTTAAAAGGCACATTTAATTCTAAAAGATCATGAGCCACAATTATATTCTCGAAAATTGTTTTTGCCTCTTCTAAAATTGGTGGTGAATCATTATATCTTGAACTGATATGGGTTAGTAAAAGTAAGTTTACACCCGACTTTAACGCAACCTCAGCTGCTTGTTTAGCTGTTGAATGACCGTCCTCTTCTGCTCTCTCCTTAAGCTCTTCTGTAAAAGTTGCTTCGTGTATTAAAACATCTGCTGACTTTGCTAATTCAACTAGCTCCGAATTAACACTGGTATCTCCACTGTAAATTAACCGTCGACCAGCTCTTGGAGGGTCAACTACTTCATTCCA
>VGJH01000263.1 GCA_016867505.1 Candidatus Bathyarchaeota archaeon | reverse complement strand
ATAATATCTTTGATGCTCCTAGTGGAGGAGTTGTGATTGAGACAAGTCTGCCAATAATGTTAAACGCGGTTAATGAAGGAAAAATTAGTTTAGAACGTTTATGTGAAGTTTTTAGCACAAATCCCGCGATTTTAAACGGTCTTTACCCAAAAAAAGGCGTAATAAGCATAGGATCTGACGCAGATTTAGTTATTGCAGATCTAGATAAACCATTTAAAATTATGGGAGATAAACTTAAAACAATCCAAAAAATTACCGCTTACGAGGGAATGGAGGGAGTTGGGATGCCAATCACTACACTTGTTAGAGGTGTAGTTGTATATGATGATGGACAAGTCATGGGTAGACCGGGGTATGGGCAATTCAATACTCCAGTTGATTGAACTTCAAGTATGTAGGATAATTAAATGTCTGCGTCAAAAAAGAAACTCGATGATGGTTCACCATGCCTTGAACATCGCTGCATTTTATGTTGTAAAAACACAGAAATGCCTTTAAGTAGATCAGATGTTGAGCGGTTACTTAAAAAAGGATACAAATTTCAGGATTTTGCCATTAGAGAGAATAAAGAAACACGGTTAAAAAATGTAAATGGTTACTGCTATTTCCTTCACAATGGTAGATGTGTTGTATATTCTATTAGGCCTGAAGGCTGTAAATTATATCCTTTAGTATTTAATGAGGAGAAAGATGAATTCGTTTTTGATGAATTATGCCCTTACCATAATGATTTTATTGTTAGTAAAAAAAATGTAAATGATTTAATGAAACTTATTTTAAAGCTCGATAAAGAAAGAAAAACGTAATTATTGAGAATTATCCTTTATTCTTATCAATAACCTTTTTTTCTATTGTAATATTACCATATATAAAACCTATATAACCACGAAACAATAATTTTCTCTTTGATTGAAAGAATCCTCATTAAAGCCCATTGATAAAAGCTTTGATTTAAGATTTATTTCTGAAACATGATCAAGTCCAAAACTTGAGAGTACATCCAGGAAGAGGTAATCATAATCTGAAAGCTGGTTATTTTTCCTCAACCCTAGCTCCCTTGTTTCAATACACATGTTATTGAGTTAAACTTTTTCAAAATAGCTTGGTCTTAACAAATATTACCTAATGGTTTTAAACTACGATTAACAGTTTAACCCTGGTTCGCTTGAATCAAACAGATTGTAGACTAAGAATTGGTGGTATTACAGATATGTCTACAATCGATTGGTATGGTAATGTTTCTTTAATCGTTTTTTTTGCTGGATGCAATTTTCGATGTCCTTACTGCCAAAATGCAAGCTTGATACCTTTAAACTCTGGCCAAGATATTGATTTATCTTTATTAGAAGAAAGAATAGACACTAATAGAACTCTGATTGATGCTGTTGTTTTCACAGGGGGAGAGCCTTTACTTCAATTAAATGGATTAATCAAAGCAGCAAAATTATCAAAAAGTAAGGGATTAAAGGTAATGCTTGATACTAATGGAAGTATTCAAGATGCCTTGGAAAATATTCTAAATTTAGGATTAATTGATCGAGTGGCTTTAGACATTAAAGCTCCTCTTAAAGAAGAAATGATTGGTAAAATAACAGGAAGACCTGAGGTAGCTACGAAAATAATTAAGTCAATTAAAAAATGCATTAGTTTATGTCAGGAATTAGATATTAGCTTAGAAATTCGAACCACTGTTGTGCCTGGAATTTCCGATGATCCCCTGTTCATTTCTGAAATTGCTGAGACTTTGAAAGATAAGTGTTCTGTATATTACCTTCAGCAATTTGATAATCAGGGAGATCTCTTTGACCAGGACCTTAAACAGGTTTTACCTCCCTCTAGAGAATTTATGATAGCCTTAGCGAAGACTGCAGTAGAAAAAGGTTTAAAAAACGTGTATATTAAGACACGTTCTGATGGATTAGAAAGAGTTGAGTAATGCAAATGACCCGGAGAAAACTTGTTTTAGTAACTGGAATGGCTGGCTCCGGGAAAACCACTTTATCAAAAATTGTCCGTGAAGCGGGGTACAAAGTATTAACTATGGGAGATGTAATTCGAGAACTAGCTAAACAGCAAGGATTGGATCCAACTCCTGAAAATATTGGGATGTTAGCGTCAGAAATTAGGAAAGAAGGACCTGATGCAGTTGCTAGAAGATGTATTGAATTATTGAAAAAAGGATATTCCAATGAACTAGTCT
>VGJH01000262.1 GCA_016867505.1 Candidatus Bathyarchaeota archaeon | reverse complement strand
TTTTGTTCTATTATTTTATCCTGATAACTTCTAAATTTCTTAAATGTGTTCTTTTCTTTGAGTACCTGAAGAGCATTTTGCCTAAGTTCATTTTTATCTTTGAGATCATTCATTATTTCCGTAAGTTGAATTTCTATTGATGTTAACCGTTCTTGCAAATAGCTTTTTCTTTCAGTCGTAATTTTTTTGTTGAACTCGATTAAGTTTTGGTAGTCTTTCTTTATTTGATCACCGAAATATATCTTAGCATCTTCAAATATTTCTGTTATTTGTTTGAACTCACTTTTATAATCTAATGTCATTTGCTTTCTAATATGTTCAATCTCCATAGATAGCATATATTTCTGTTCATTCAGTGAAGCGATTGAGGTTTCTGTATTTTTTACTAAATCTTCATTGATGCTGTCATCCATTTCAATAAAATTGAATTTGTCTATTGTGTTTTCCAGGTTCCTGATATCGTTTTCTATCAGTATTATCTTACCATTTATCTTGTCTATAGGTTCTATCTCGCCTGGGTATTCAGATTCGATATCTTTAATATGTAGATCAATTTCTTGAATATCGTTTTCAATCTCATATTTTCTAATCATGTCGTTTCCATCGAATCCGAGTATGTGGTATAGGTATGGTTTCCACTCCTGATGTTTTCCTTTGAATTTAGACAACTGAAAAACATCATGATAATCGTTTTGTGACCTCAAAAAATATGATATCCCAGATCTATAACCCCAAGGTTTGATTACGTATATGTTGAGAATGCTATCTATGATTTTTTTTGCCTTCGCTATTGGCAACGAGTGATAATCCCATATGTCATCATTTGCTTTTCTGAAATCTTGGTTGCTATTATTATGGACCTTAATTGAAATTTTTGTACTTGAACTCACACATCTTTTCACCGTAAAATAGTGGCTATTCTCGGAAATTGTAAACTCTCCAAAGAATTCAAAATCGATGAACCTATCTAAGTGTTTGAATAGGAAAAAATCACTGGATTTACCTTTTAAAAGCAAAAAATCTATTAGTTCTGATAATGTAGTCTTACCTAAGTTATGAGTATCCTTTTCAAGATTACTGATATCTCGTATTTCTGCGAAAACAACGTTTAAACTATTGGGATGAAAAATAATATCACTAAAAATATCGGGTTTATTGGAGTAAAGTTTACTTATTTGCATAATCCACCACAAAATGCGAAGCTATCTGTTTTTTCATAATATTCAATCAATCCTAAGATATATAGAAGATCAAGTGAGGGGACAATGAGAGGACTGATTTCGAGAAACTTTGATTCATTTGAGTATTTTTTCTTTAGATGATCACAAAGAACATTGAATTCAATGATAGTGTTTTTCTCAACTTGCCTAAGAATTTGGCTCGCTAGATAAATCAATGATTTATCAATTTGAAGATGTTTCGTGGGTTTCAACATCTTTTTTCCCTATATCGCAGTTACAGTACATATAGTAAAGAAAAATTCGAGTTAACTTCTTATTTCTTTTTAGATCAGAATCGTTTTGAACAAGTCGATCATATATCGAATTAAGAATCTCATCGAGGGAATATCCCAAATTCAATTTTTCGATAATTACTGATTGTAGTGCTTTAGCGCTATCGTCATAATACTCTCTGCATGAATCATTTACAGGTAATGCTAAAAACTGCTCTATGTCACTAAATGACGAATATGCGAACGTTTTAATATATTTGAAGTAATCATCACTTAATCGATTTATGTTATTTTTATTATTCATTGCAATATAATCTAGTTCAAAATTGACTTTTGGCTTTGTATTCGTATTGAAAATTTTATTATATGATATTATAACTGATGCCATTTCATCAGGTATCGTAAAAAGAGGAGAAAAAATAAAGTCAACTCCATATTGTTCTGGAATCTCTGGGTGTTTTTTTAGAAAGTCATCTATCATTTCTATTCCCAAACAATGAATGCAGTGGGATGGTAATCCTGAGCCAGTAGATATCTTATCCCTTACTGTAGTTTCAGCCTCCCCAGACATTCCTCTATTACTGAATAACAAGTAATAATCAAGCTGTTTAGCCTCAAACAGATGTTTAATTCGGGGGATTTCCAAATTAATAATTGAACTCTGATTACTAACAAAATCGTTATCTGAAAACTTAGCTATTGGGTTCGTTGTATGCTTTGCCTGAATAATAAACTTTCCAGTAGAATTG
>VGJH01000261.1 GCA_016867505.1 Candidatus Bathyarchaeota archaeon | reverse complement strand
TTTGTTTACTTTCAGCTCTATTCTTAGCCTGAATTAAGAAATCATGATTTTCTTTTTCTATG
Organism: Candidatus Bathyarchaeota archaeon; assembly: GCA_016867505.1. GTDB lineage: Archaea > Thermoproteota > Bathyarchaeia > TCS64 > TCS64 > UBA8941. The sequence goes on along the minus strand of VGJH01000261.1, from coordinate 2,142 downwards.
ATTTTTTGCAAGTCCTGATCAAACATATTAACTTCAACATTATTGTTCTGCAAATATTTTATTCCTTTTCTGTCAACAGTTGGATCAGGATCTTCAAGGCCTATCCATACTTTTTTAATGCGGGCTAAAACAATTCTTTCTGCACATGCCATTTTAGGTTCACATCTTGAACCAGGTGCACAGGGTTCTAAAGTACTAAAAAGAACAGAGCCGGTTAAATCATTATGACGATTTTTTCTTTCAAGAAGAGTAAACTCTGCATGATCACCATAACGCAGTTCCCCTCTATAAGCAGTATGGACTGAACCATCAGACATCACCAAAACAGTCCCAACTTTAGGACATATTTTATCTGAACGAGGTTCCTGAACTGATTTCTTCATAACCTCAATTGCCATTTCCATATATTTTCGTATGTCAAATTCTGTCATATCTGTATTAAAAATAATTAAAAAATTAGTAATTGATTATAATATTCAATTTTTATATAATTTTTTAATATATTTTGATTAAGTTATTTTAAAAGTATTTTATTTAAAAGGAGCTTAAAATACAAGGAAAATTAAAATGTGCAATTTATACAAGAGTATCTACTGATAACCAGGCTGAAGTGGACTTTAACTCATGTGAAGCACAAGAAGAAAAAATAAAATTATTTGTTTCAAGTCAGGAGAATATGGAAATATTTAAAATATATTCTGATCTTGGTTTTTCTGGTGCAAATCTTAATCGACCTGCCTTAATCAGGATGTTAAATGATACTAAGGAAAATAAAATAGATATTGTTATTTCATATAAAATCGATAGATTAACAAGATCACCTAAAGACTTCTATCAGCTTATCGAATTATTTGATAAATATGGAGTTAATTTTATTTCCGTCACTGAAAGATTCGATACCTCTACACCGTCAGGAAGGCTGCTCAGAAATATTATGCTCACATTTGCTCAATTTGAAAGAGAACTTACTAGTGAAAGAACTAAAGATAAAATGCTACAACGTGCCCAAAAAGGCATGTGGAATGGAGGATTTATTCCATTTGGGTATAAATCAGAAAATAAAAAACTGATTATTAATAACAGTGAAGCCAAAATCGTTCAATTAATTTATGAAATGTATATTTCCGGTGTTCAAGTTGCAAAAATTTTTCATGAAACAAATCTTTCAAAAGGTAGAATATTTACAATTTTAAGAAATCCTATTTACATTGGAAAAATTAAATATGATGACAAACTTTTACAAGGAATACATGAGCCTATTATTTCCCAAGAATTATTTGATTTAGCACAAGAAATACATAAAAAGGCAGCTAAAAAAGTGAGACTATATAAAAGTTTCCCATTAGCAGGATTAATTAGCTGCACAGAATGTAATTCATTTATGACACCAAGCCATACAAACAAAAAGAAAAAAAACAGTATTAAGAGATATTATTATTATCGATGTACAAGTACTTTAAAAAAAGATTGGAATTATTGCAGTACAAAACAAGTAAGTGCTAATAGATTAGAAAATTATATATTCCGAAATCTTGAAAGAATATCAAAGGACAAGCAATATGTCGATAGTTTGATATTTAAGCTTAATTTTAATAAAGAGGATAACCATTTGGGACTCGAACCATCTCAATCATCACTTGAAAATGTAAATATTTCACCTGAAATCTTTATAAATACTCTACAGCAATTTATAAAAATCCTCCCTCAGAAAAGAGGAATTGGTAAAAGCTTCTGGGTAAAAAAGTTCATAAAAAACATAAATTATTCAAAAGAAGAAATAGCAGTTTCTATCTATTACAGGAAGAATTCCGCGGAAGAAGCTATCAGAAGTATTGCCTGTGGCTGGGTGGGGGCAGCCACTGGCAAAGATAAAAATTCTGACTTTAATAAAGAAATCCCTGCCAGTACTGGCAGGGAGAATAGTTGTGACAGTAGTGATTGGCTCCCCGGGTAGGATTCGAACCTACAACCCTTCGGTTAACAGCCGAATGCTCTACCGTTGAGCTACCGAGGAATGAAGAAAGCCGCAATGTGTAATTATATTATATAAAATCTTTATTTCAAGAAAAATAAAAAAAGAAAAAAAGAGGATGGAGATTTGCTGAAAAACTTCAGTCGTGGGCTTTCTCCATTTTCCTATTG
>VGJH01000260.1 GCA_016867505.1 Candidatus Bathyarchaeota archaeon | reverse complement strand
GATAATAATGGTAATGTTTACTTCACTCACCACTTTTATAAAAATAATACAATGCTAGAAGCTGACATCTATGTTTCATTTAAAAAACCGTGAAGCTGATCACATTATGGTTATCCATATTTTGTCCTGTTCTTAATTTTTTTTCTTAGTAATAACAATAAGATTATGGAGATGAAACCAACTAAAGCCATCCCTGATGTGTTATCTGGACGAGTTTTATCAAGCTCCTGAAAAAATGCTAAAATTATCAATACAGCCAATGAACCAGCTAGCAGAGAAAACCTATGAATTTCTGTTGATTCAAGCCACTTGAATGCTATCAAGTACCTTAAATAAATCAAATTTATTAAAATACCAATTATTGACAGAATTATTGGATGTAAAAATTGAGCTGATTGATTAGGTAAAACCCAAAAAACAAAGCCATTGCATAAAACACATACAAAAGTCGTGAAGAAAAGGAAAAGAGGCGATTTAATCTTTTTATTACCTCTTCTTGCCCAGTTTGGATCTAGTTTTTTTGATAAAAATGAAAATAGCCCAACTAAAAATAGTGAGAATCCAATCTGACTCAATGTGGGTTTGTACCCTGTGAATGCTGAGAATAAAAATAATCCTCCAATTATATCAATTAAAAATAAGATTGAGACTGCATTAAACCAACGTTTACTTAACCAAGGTTTACCCTGTTGACTGGGATAAATTAATTCTACAAGCATTACTGGAATTGCGATGCTTATTATTGCATGGTATATGGTAAGCTCTATTAACCACACCCAATTTACACCGAGCCATCGACCATATACCCCTAGAACTCCTAAATCTTGCCATCCAGGATTATAAAAACTGGCAACCATCAAGCCTTCTTCAAGAACAGCATAAGCAGTACCTAGCAGCAGCAATGAGCCAATGCCTTTACTCCACCGAACTTTTATCTCTCTACAAAGTACTGCACCACCACCATATAGAACAGTCATTATAGTGAATCCAAAAAGTGTGAAAAATTCTATAGGTGGTGAAGAACCAGATAATAACTCTCCAATAGCTGGAGAGAGAAAAAATAAAATTAATGGTGGAGAAAGAAGAGGTTTATGTTGTTTCAACTTCAATTAATATTATTTAATGGTGGATATGTATTTTATTAATTATTTTTTAATTAATGAGAGTACTGCAATTGCTACAAAACTCAGTGCCGCGTATATTTCATTGCCTGTAATGAAGTATACTAACCCTGAGATAACTACTGCAGGTAGGAAAAAGAGCAGTGCTTTCGTTATCATGATTATTATGATGCCAATAAGAAAGAGGACAGCCACGCCAATTAAAGTTTCAATACCCATTGCTAAAACTGAAAACATACTATTCGGAAAGGCTATACCATCATCATAACATCCTTTCATTACATCACCTTACAATTACTTTAACTACGAAGAAAGTTATTTAGCTGTCGGTTCACTGAAAAATACGTTATTTAAGTATGTTAAAAGTGAGTATAAAATGTTAAAAATACGTAGATAGTAGTTATTTTAGGCGAATAAAAGATATCCGTCAAAGTTGTTTATTGTGGGAATTTGATTGATGGTACAGGTAGGCCAGCAATCAATGATGCTGTTATAGTCATTAAGGGTTCAAGAATCGTTGCTGCAGGCAAGAGTTCTGAAGTTGAGGTCCCCAACGGGGCTCAAGTGATTGATGCTTCAGGCAAAACAGTTGTGCCAGGCTTAATTGACTCTCACACCCATTTCCTTTCACTGGGATATAGACTCAACAGTCTCCAGCTCGATGATGCAGTGTCAATCGATGACATAATCAGTAAATTAGAAGACTACATCCGGAGTCGTAGGCTACCTAAAGGCCGTTGGATTCAAGGAAGAGGCTGGGATGACCAATATCTTAAGGAGAGGAGATATCCGACACGGTATGACTTAGACAAATCATCACCTGACAACCCTGTAGCAATCACTAGAATCTGTGGCCACATGATTGTACTCAACTCTAATGCAATTGAAATATGCAAAATCACTAAAGACTCTCCGAATCCTCCAGGAGGAGTAATTGATAAAGGAGTAAATGGTGAACCCACAGGTGTCTTACGTGATGCAAGAGGTGTTGTTTCACCATACATCCCTCAACCGTCATATGATGAAGTGAGGCAAGGATTAAGAGACGCAGTCAAGCTTGCACACAGTCTGGGTACAACAAGCATACATGACTG
>VGJH01000259.1 GCA_016867505.1 Candidatus Bathyarchaeota archaeon | reverse complement strand
ATTATCGGAGAAAATCCCCTGATGTCTGATCCTGATACGAACCATGTCCGGAAGCAATTAGCTAAACTTGATTTCTTAGTTATTTCAGAGCTGTTCCTGAGTGAAACAGCAGAAATCGCTGATGTGGTCTTCCCTGCTGCTAGTTATGCTGAAAAAGATGGAACCTTCACCGCAACAGATAGACGTATACAATTACTACATAAGGCGATTGAACCAATCGAAGATACCAGACCAGATTGGTGGATAATTAGTCAGTTATCATCAAGATTGGGGGTGCTCATGAATTATAGTCATCCATCAGAGATAATGGATGAGATGGCAAAAGTTACACCCATTTATAGAGGTGTAAATTATAATCGTTTAGAAACTGATGGATTAAGATGGCCTGTATGGGACGATTCACATCCAGGAACACCTATTCTTCATACTCAACAATTTTCAAGAGGTCTTGGGCTTTTCCAGATTGTTGAACACAGACCACCAGCAGAAGAACCAGATCTGGAGTATCCCTTTATTCTAACGACTGGGCGAGTGCATTTCCATTGGCATACAGGCACAATGACAAGACGATCCTCAACCTTGACTAGTCAATTAAATGAAGCATATGTAGAGATTAACAATCTTGATGCAATAAGACTCAACATTTTTGACGAACAAGTTGTTAAGGTTGGTAGCCGAAGAGGAGAAATCACGTTAAAAGCTCATGTAACGGAGAAAATAAAGCAAGGAGTATTATTCATACCATTCCATTTCAAAGAAGCGCCTGCAAACATCTTAACCAACAATGCGTTGGATGCTGAAGCTAAAATTCCGGAATACAAGGTCTGTGCAGTTAAAATAAGGCCAATCAATTAGTAATTTAAATCATTTTACAATTATTAAATGTTATAAAAATTTGGGGAAAACTATTTTTTTACTTCAAATAGTCATCGAATTTCCAATAGTGTTCTTCCTCTTGCATTACAATCTCTTCGAAGATTTTTCTTGTTGTTGTGTCTCCTTTTTTCAATGCTTCTTCAATTATTTTCCTGTACAGTACTATTGCATCATTTTCAGCTTTATGTCCTAGACTGATGAATTCAGTTGTGCTTCCGCCTACTACTGGAAGTGGAGCTGGTATGCTTGTTGTTTCTCCTTCTAGGAGATATATTCTTTCGGTGATTTTTTCTAGGTGCTCCATCTCTTGCATGAAGATTGTTTTCAGGAGTTCACTGATGACTTTGGCTTTGTTTTGTTCCGTTATTACTTCGAGTGGAGTATCTTTTTTCCTCATTGTGAGTAGGCTGGCTTTCTCATGCTGGTTTGTATATTGCACTATTGCAGAGATTTCGCTTGCTGCTGCTTTGTTTAGGAGTTCAAAGTAGTCGTCTGTGAATACTTTCCTCCATTCAGAAACATATTGTGAGGGATTCTCGTACTCATCTTGCATACTGGTATATTCTTGGAACTTGAAAAGGTGAGCCTCTTCATCTGAGTAGATTTTTTCGAATAATTCATATGTCTCATAATCCCCGATTTTAACCGCAGCTTCAATTAACTTTCTGTATAATACAAGGGCTTCTTCTTCAGCTGTTACCCCAAGTTTTGCGAATTCGCTAAGTGAATTGCCTATTGTAGGCTTTGTTGCTTTTGTTGTAGCCTCCCCACCTAGGTAATATATTCTCTCCATAATTGATCCTGCATGCTTCATCTCTTGGATTGCGAAATCTTTCAAAAACTTACCAACTGCATCATATGTTGTTTTATCTAAGAGGATGTTCTCAGGTAGCGCTTTCCTGATCAGTTTCTCCATTTTAGCATGCTGGAGCATGTATTGTACGGAGACTTGTAACTCTCTCGCAACTGCTTGATTAAGAAGATCAATATATTCATCAGTTATTTTAACTGCCAACTCTACACACCTACAAAAATAATTGTATACCTCGAAGGATATTAAGAATTAGCAACATAGATGAAAAGATGGTTTCATGTTTTATAGTATAAATTGTTGATTTGAAGTAAAAAGTGTTAATTTATATTATCTACGATTCATAGAAGTGCTACATGAAAGTAGTCGTTGTTGGTGCTGGCCTTGGTGGTTTAGCAGCAGCTGCATTGCTTGCTAAAGATGGTCATGAAGTTACTGTTTTAGAGAAGAATAGCCAACCTGGAGGCAGGGCACGAGTATACAGCGATAGGGGTTACACATTTGACATGGGTCCCAGTTGGTATCTGATGCCTGGTGTCTTT
>VGJH01000258.1 GCA_016867505.1 Candidatus Bathyarchaeota archaeon | reverse complement strand
TACACCTAAGTGGCCTTTACTCATGCTTCTGTCTTTTAAAAAGTTTGGGTTATTATAATGATGATAAATCATTTAGTATTATCTAGAACATGTTTATCTAATTTGTAGCAAGTCATTAAGCCAGTTAATACAATTTTATCTTTTACTAGGACATTAACTGAGACTTCACGCTTTTTGCCTTCGCTTTTAATAATATTTGCATACGCAATCATTTTATCTCCGATTTTAACTGGAGCTACTAATTTTAAATCGACTGCTGCTAAAACAACGAATGGATCATTAACTGCCAACATTGCAGCATAATCAGCTAACCCTATTGTAAATCCTCCATGAATTAATCCATAATTATCTGCAAGCATTACTTCAGATGTTTCAAGCTCAACTATTGCGCTTTTATCTTCAATAATCTCAATAGGAGTACCAACTAAAAAATTACTAATTTTTAAATGTGTTTTTTGTTCAAACATTAGCAACAAAAATAATATTCTCACAATTTTTCTTTAAAACTTTTGAATGGTTTTAAAGTGTAAACTGTAATAAAAGAAAATCTTTATATCCCCTGCATATGGTTTGCCTAGTAGCTTCATTATACTTGAGGAATATTATGAGTAGCAATATCCAAATTGGACCTCCAAAATTAACTCGTTTTGAGCGAGCCAGAATTACTGGTGCAAGAGCTTTACAGATATCTTTAGGAGCGCCAATACTAGTTGATTTACCTTCACGAGTTAGTGATCCAATTGATATTGCCTTAACCGAGCTTAGGGAAGGAATTTTGCCAATGACGATTAGAAGAACTCTTCCTGATGGAACTCATCAGGATATTTCTGTAATTGATCTTACACCTCAAAGGCTTTAAAATAAATTATTAAAGATGAAATACTATTGAATAGTGATCGTGATTCTTGGAAGAAAACGACGTTTATTCTATTAATTACATCTTTAATAATTTTTATTATCCAGAGAACAAGTTATAGAATTTTAGATTATATTTTTGAAATATGCATTTTTTATATTCCCACTTTAATTTCAGCAATTATTTATTTAAAAACTAGTAATAATTCTTCATCATAATCAATATTATGTTGAATATTTTTTTTATAAAATTATAATAAGCAAATGATACCTATTTATTTGAACAGAATGTCAATGAAAGATAGGTTTAGAGGTAAAGATTTTCTAACTTTAATGGATTTTTCACCGATCGAAATTGATTATTTACTTAAAGTCTCATCCCAGCTTAAATTGAAGAGGATGATGAAAGAACCCCACGAATATCTTTTAGGTAGAACAATTGCCATGATTTTTGAAAAAAATAGTACACGTACACGCTTTAGTTTTCAAGCAGGTATTGCACATTTAGGTGCTCAGAGTTTTTATGCTACCCCTGAGACAATGCAACTAGCTCGTGGTGAACCTATTAAAGATACAGCAAGGATTCTTGACAGATATTGTGATGCCTTAGTCATCAGAACTTTTGGACAAGAAATTGTTGATGAATATGCAGCGTATATGAAAAACCCAGTAATAAATGCATTAACTGATTTAGTACATCCATGTCAAGGTTTGGCTGATTTATTAACAATTAGAGAACATAAGGGTGACTTTAAAGGATTAAAATTAGCATATATTGGAGATCCATGGAATGTATGCCATTCACTAATGGTTGTGTCAAGCCTGTTAGGTATTGACTGTTATGTTGCACTGCCAAAGGGTTGGAATCCTAATCAAAGAATCATTAAATTTGCTGAAGAACATGCAGCTGTTGGTAATTCAAGCATGATCATAACTGATAATTTATCAGAAGCGTTGTCAAAGGCGGATATTGTCTATGCTAATACATTCCATAGCATGGGTCATAAAGATATTGAAGCTCGAAAAGTTGCTTTTGCACCATATCAAATTAATGATGAAACAATTAAGCTAGCAGATGAAAAATGCATTTTTATGCATTGCCTTCCAGGTTATAGAGGAGAAGAGATGACCAATTCAGTTATTGAAGGCCCTAACAGTGTTGTATGGGATCAAGGTGAAAATAGGATGCACACTGAAAAAGCAGTGTTAGCGCTTACAGTTGCATAATTTTTTACTTTTTTTCCATTAATATTAAAAGGTTTTAATTCAATCATAAAAGAAGAATATGTCTAATTCCCCAAAAATATTAACTGAAATTCCTGGTCCTAAAAGTAAAGCTTTACTTGAAGATAGGAATAAGTTTGTTCCGCCTGGAGTATATTTAACTCAACCTGTTGGGAT
>VGJH01000257.1 GCA_016867505.1 Candidatus Bathyarchaeota archaeon | reverse complement strand
TCACCAAGCAACAATAATCAGGGTTAACACATAAAATATTTTAATAAAAAAAATCTTGTTTCTTAAATTTATTAAAGTCCAATTTTTAAACTTCTAAATCATATTAAGAATGTATGGACTCTGATTGGGGTAGTCAAAAATTTGTTGCAGAACAATTTTCTAAGTGGTATAGATCTAATGCTAGATACATATCAGCCCCTCCAGAGATTATGTCTCGTGAATTTGCTTTCCTAACCTTTGAAGGAAAAACGATGTTTCGACATATCGGATTTACAGACGAATCAGCTTTCAGACGATATTTGACGGATAATGCACCATCACACAGTTACTATTCATCAAGCTATTACAAACACCCAGAAGCTGAAATGAATAATAAAGGTTGGAGTGGAGCAGATCTTGTTTTTGATATTGATGCTGATCATTTTAATTTAGAGTGTCAAAAGAATCATGATAAATGGCTCTGTCGTAATTGTGGTAAGTCAGGTGTTGGTAAACCTCCTGAATTATGTGTGTGTGGGAAGTCTCAATTTGAGACGGAGACATGGTTATGCGAAAATTGTTTACAAGAAGCAAAAAATGAAACCCAAAAACTCTTAGACATTTTAATTCAGGATTTTGGCTTTGCAATTAAAGAGGATTTAATAGTGAATTTTAGTGGTAATCGTGGTTACCATGTTCATGTTAGAAGTAAGAATGTCAGGTTTTTTGATCAATCAGCAAGACGTGAAATTGTTGATTATATCCTAGCAACTGGTATTAAACCAGAATACATTGGGTTCACTCCAAGAGGACGTGGTGCAAAAAGTATTCTAGGAGATGAAGGCTGGAGGGGACGTGCTGGAAAAGCCATGTATGATTTTATTGACTCCACTCCACCCGAAATAATAAGGAGTTTAGATCTTGGTCGCACTCTTACCCAAAATTTAATTGAGAAAAAAACAGATATTTTAAAAACTTTAGAGAACAATCATCCAAGTTTTGTTATTCAGAAATTTGCTAGCAAAGATGAAGAAAGAGTTATGGCAGATCTAGAGAAGTTACTTACCAAAGCAATAAAACAACAATCAGCTGATATTGACACTGTTGTAACAACAGATATTCATAGATTAATCCGTTTACCCAATACATTACATGGTAAATCAGGATGGCAAACACAAACCATTAAACCAGAGCATTTGTCAGATTATGATCCCCTCACGAGCGCTGTGGTGTTAAAAGGAACGGATATAAGATTATTCGTTCGTTGGGCACCAAAAATTAGAATAGGTGACACGGTTTATGGGCCATATGAGGGAGAGGAGGTTTCTGTTCCTTTGCCAGTAGCACTTTTCCTTTTATGTAAAAAGGGGGCGAAAGTAGTAAATTGACTGATGATTATACTTTATTAATTGAAATTTGGAAAAAAGAGAAAGCAAGGAAAGATATTCAACCCCTTCCTGAAGGATTCTTAAACCAAGTGTCTAATTACTTAATTAAACTTAAAGAACAGACTCGTCAGAGTGATAGTTCTACGATTATTAGTAAAATTCTTGAAAAAGAAAAAATGTATGCTGATAAAATAGTCAATAATCTTTTGGAGATACGACTAAATAAAATTGTCAAAGCAGAATTAAATGGGTTTGCTCTCGAACCTTTGAATCTTACAACTGAAGAGAAAAGACTTCAAGTTGAGTTAAGGCGTTTACTTGCAGCATACAATCAGGGAATTAAACAGATCCTTTTGGGTAGAGAACAGAAGCTAGAACCAGCTCAACAAGTGACTTCTCAGACTCCACCACCTATCCCGCAGTTTGAGAAACAGGAAGGAAACCTTAAGGTGGTTAGATTTCTTCAACCACTACCAGCAATAATGGGAGTTGATCTGAAGACTTATGGACCATTTAAAACGGAGGATGTTGCCAGTATACCAGCTCCAAACGCTGAAAACCTAATAAGGAAGGGCATAGCTAAGGTGGTGGAGACACAACAATGAAAATACCAAAAATGCTAAGGACTTTCTGCCCAAAGTGCAAAACCCACACAGAATTTACTGTAACAATCCATAAAGCAGGTAAAAGACAAGGCGCTCGTAAAGGTGAACGTGATCAAGCTATTCGTAAGAAAGGTTACGGTGGTCAAAAGTTCCCAATGCAACATAACCAAGCAAAGGTGACTAAGAAAACCACATTACAGCTCCAATGTAAGGAATGTAAACATTCGCTCATGAGAGAAGGAGTCCGTCTCAAGAAAGCGGAGGTAGTGTAAGATGTCTGAATGGAATGATCTTATTCCAAGACCCACTTCAA
>VGJH01000256.1 GCA_016867505.1 Candidatus Bathyarchaeota archaeon | reverse complement strand
TCTCCAAAGAGTATCCCCGATTTCAATAATTTCAGTAGACCTCTTTTCTATTGCATCACAAACCCTACGTTTTAACTCAACTCTATCCATGAAGTTATGAACAAATATTTCACTTAAAATATTTGGGATAAAGAAAAGTCTTTACAAAATCTTTTAAAAAATATTCAAATACATGACTAGAATTAGAGTGTCAATCATTTATAATTCCCAAAATTCATATGAGCAATTTTCCAGCTTTCAGATGAATTAATGTAAACCACTGTTACTGATCCTTTCTGAACATTATCACTGTTACCCCTTTTGAAAAACCATATTCCACAAACAACCACAGTATTATAAAATTTTTTAATGTCTAAATCCTCAAGCCATAGCCTATTTTCCTGAATTTTACCACCATCAACAAAGTCAAAACCCTGATGATGTTTTTTCAAAGCTTCGTAACCTTTGATTAAACCATATTTCTCTGAGGAAAAATAGGTTACATCATTACTCCATAGGAAAAGGTTTTCAAACTGTCGTAAATCATAGGTATTCCAAAAATTCACCCATCTATTAATTACATCGATCGAGAATTCACGCATCAGAACTCACCTCAAGATTACCTTGTAAACAATTACACTAAGATATAGTATTTAATAAAGATCTATTAAGAGCTAGTTTTAAAAAAGAATAATTCACTTATTTATCTGATGCATTAAATGAAAGTTATCAAAACGGATGTCTTGATAATTGGTGCTGGAGCAGCTGGGAGCATGGCTGCCATTAAGGCAAGCGATTATTCTAAAGACATCATAATTTTAGAGAAAGCTGTCCACAGAAGCGGTGGAGCACTAGGAATTGGGCATTACACTAGTGAAATTAATCCAATATGTAACGTTCCTGGTGGCCCAACTAGCGAAGAATTTGTTGAAGGATATCTAAGCAGCAGCTCAGGCTGGTCAGGAATAGAGAATCCCCTAGACAAATACATCATTGCGGAAGAATTCACACCTATCGTAAGAGAATTAGAGAGCTGGGGTCTTGAAATTTACAAAAAAGTTGACGGAAGCTGGGACAACTACTGGCATAAAAACATCGGTGAACGAATGGAAAGCGGATGCTGGGTCAAAGGAGGCTCTATGAAAAAATGCTTGATGGATGAGATTAAGCGAAGGAAAATAAAAATTGTTGAACGAACAATGGCAGTTGATCTGCTGAAAAATAATAATCAAATCATTGGAGCAGTAGGATTAGACACTAGAACAGGTGATTTAACCGCCTATCATGCAAAAAGCGTGGTAATGTGTACAGGCAGTGCGAGCAGGACCTATATCGTTAACCCAGGCTCCAAATGGTTCTGGATGCGAGACATGGGAACTAATAGTGGCGATGGAAGAGGGATGGCATACCGGGCTGGTGCGGAGTTAACCATGATGGAATTAATCAGAACAGACCACATGCAAGGAAACGTGATGGCCCGCTTCTGGGGTGGAAAATGCGTCAACTCAAAAAACGAAGACTTCCTAACTGAAACCTACAAGAAACGGTGGAGCCGAAGCTACGCGATGCATGTTGAGGAGTATGAACACCGTGGACCATTATACTGGAACAGCCAAGGCATGTCGAAAGAAGATTTGGTGAAATGGGCAAAGTATACGAGCAACGAAAAAAATGCTCCTGATATAACTTTAACTGAGACTTACACCCAAAAAGGACTTGAAAGAGGTAAGGGACTCTATGAATTTGAAAGCCAGCCTATTGGTTTCTTGGGAGGCCCTGTATTCAATTATTTTGGTGCAACATCACTTCCAGGACTCTATGCTGCTGGGGATGAAATCTGGCAAGATAGTTTGTCAGGTGCCTTCGTTTTTGCCCGTAGAGCGGGTATTGCTGCAGCAAAATATGCACAAATCCAAAAAGACTGGAAACAACTAGATGAAAAGCAACTAAAAATGATTGAGGAAACAATCTTAGAACCAAAGAAACGTGTAGAAGGGATACTCCCACAGGATCTTGAGGAAAAAGTAAGAAGCATCATGACAAAATATGCATACCTCAGCAAAGTAGGGGGAATGCTGAAACAGGGACTAGTAAATTTAAAAGAAGTTGAAAAAACATGGGTCCCTAAAATTAGGGCAGAGACTCCTCATGAATTGATGAGGTGGGCAGAAGTTCGGAACATTCTGACTGTTGCTGAGATCCATATGGCTGCATCTCTTTTCCGCGAGGAGTCTGTCCCATATGGTCGGCATTTCCATCATAGAGTAGATTACCCCACTAAGAAGCCTGAATGGTATAGGCAGAGAGTAATTGTTAAGAATGTGAATGGTGCGATGCAAATTTTTAAAAGACAAACAGTTGAG
>VGJH01000255.1 GCA_016867505.1 Candidatus Bathyarchaeota archaeon | reverse complement strand
AACCTCCTCAATCTTCAGGTTTAATGTTCCTGGGAAGGGATCGAATCCTAGTTTTTCCTTTATCTGTCGGCGGTAACCTTCTTTCTGCATATAATATGCGCCTTCAAACAAGCCACTGGTTACAGTTCCTTCGAAGATGAATGGTTCAGCTGCGTCACCTTCTAAGTATCCTTTCAGGTCTTGCAGCATATCATCTAAGGATTTCAGTCCCTTATTTGATACATTAATTAAACTACCATCAGTATCAATCCTACGTGTAATGTAGCCTTCTTTCTCCAGAATTTGAAGGTGCCTTGAAGCGGATTGCTGTGAACCACCTAACGCTTTACTTAATTCTGTTGTAGACACTTTAATGGGAGCCTTACCACCACCCATTTTTAAGATACTATATAAAGTGAACCAGAGATGTGGTTTCAGTGGTTTACTTGCCAAAGTTATCGTAAAATGCGTAGCATTCACATATTTAAACTCATTCTTGAGTAGGAATACTATGATTCTATTAGGGATAAATCTATACGACATAATAATGTGGTTTGTTCTAGGGGATAAGAAATGGGAAAATCAGAAGTTATTAAAAAAACATCGGTGTATTTCTATGACGATTTTAATTTCAGTGAATGTGCTTCTGATAATCTTGAAGAATGTTTATCCCAAAAACCTGCAGGCTCTACATCATGGATAAATATACCAAACAGCAATGATGTAAAAATCATTGAATCTCTAGGTGAAGAATTAGATCTACACCCCCTAATTATAGAAGACATCATCAATAAAGGGCAACGTCCCAAAATTGAGGAGTTTGATAAATACCTATTCATTGTCCTCAAGATGATCGATATTGATAAAAATTATGAGTTAAAAGATGAACAGGTAAGTTTAGTGATTATGCAAGATACAGTTGCTAGTTGTCAAGAGGATCCTGCTGATGTTTTTAGTGAGGTTAGAGAAAGACTACGAACTAATAAGGGCATAATTAGGAAAATGGGTTCAGATTATCTTGGTTACTCGCTAATCGATGCAATAGTTGACCGTTATTTTGTGATACTTGAGAAACTTGGTGATAGAATTGAAGATCTTGAGGAAGAATTGGTATCGGATCCAACAATATCTACACTTAAAGCAATTCATAATATTAGACGACAAGTCATTACATTAAGAAGAGGAGTATGGCCTTTAAGGGAAGTATTAAGTTATTTCGATAGGTGTGGTTCACCATTAATTGATGAGTCTACTAGAATCTATATTCGAGATGTATACGATCATACGGTGCAAATTATTGATGCAATTGAAACCAATCGTGATCTATTAAGTGGAATACTTGATATTTACCTTACAAGTGTCAGCAATAAAATGAATGAAGTAATGAAGTTTTTAACAATTATTGGCACAATTTTCATTCCTTTAACTTTTATTGCAGGAGTCTATGGTATGAATTTCAATTATATGCCTGAACTGAGAGAGTGGTGGGGATATCCTATGGCATTAATCATAATGCTGATTGTTGGTATCACAATGCTTTTGTATTTTAGAAGGAAAAAATGGATTTAAATTAACCTTTAGCCACAGCAACAGGAACTGACATCATAACTTTCCTGCCAATCCCAAGTCTATGACTAACATCAGCTACTTTGTGGATGTCTTTGTAACTATCTGGACTCTCTTCCTCAACAACTCTACCAGATGCAGCGCGAACCACTATCCCTTTCTTCTTCAAATCAGCGATGATCTCGTTTGCAGTCCAAGCCCTCCGTGCACCTGCTCTAGAAAGGACACGCCCAGCACCATGAGCAGTGGAAGCAAAACTTATTTCTTCACCCTTCTCCGTGCCCTTCAACAAATAGCTTGCTGTACCCATTGTTCCAACTAGGAGAACTGGCTGCCCCACAGCTTTATAATCATCAGGTAGGTCTTGTCGTCCTGGCCCAAACGCACGACTTGCACCTTTTCTATGAACTACGGTCATTCTTCTTTTACCATCAATGATGTGTTCTTCACGTTTAGCTGTATTATGTGTCATACTATAAACTAAATCTAAGCCCATTGCATCTGCTTTTTGTTTGAAGATCTGCTCAAATGCTTGCCTTACTTGATGTAAAATGATGTGTCTATTTATGAAAGCCCAATTTACTGCACACGACATTGCTCCATAGTAGTCGTCAGCTTCTTTACTCTTAATAGGAGCACACGCAAGCTCACGGTCAGGTAACTTAATTTTATATTTTAAAGTCGCTTGCTCCATGACACGAATATAATCAGTCGCTATCTGGTGACCATAACCCCGACTTCCCGTGTGAATCCAGCAAACAATTTGATCAGGTTCAGTTATGCCATAAACTTTTGCAGTTTCTTGGTCAAAAATATC
>VGJH01000254.1 GCA_016867505.1 Candidatus Bathyarchaeota archaeon | reverse complement strand
CCATCAAAACCTAGCAACCTCGATTTAAGGATTCAAAATATTAAAGATCTTTATGAAATTCAAACTATAATTCGTGAGGAAGAAGATAGGAATCTGAGCATTGATGCGGTCCTTGCTAGAGTTTTATCTCTCTACAGAGTACATGTTCCTTTTTCAAAATCAAAAAAGCCTGAAAAGACTGTTATTGAAGAGTCTACAAAAATTAATTTGATAATTTAATTCTTTTTTAAAATAATTTTTAAAAAATTTTTTTTAACCAAGTAAGCAGTTGAAGACAAGTTTAAATGTTCCATTAGTCTGTGCACGATTCTGTGGCCTGAAACCAATTAGAACTACTTTTCCATTATCTGTTTTAACATTTAGCATGGCAACTTTCTTTGCTATCTTTTTCTCTCCGATTAGCCAACCGCTTTGTAGAAGATCTTTATCTGGGTACTCTACAATGACTTCACATTTCTCATTATCTTGTGTTGGTTTGACTTCGAATGCTTGGCTATTCCAGAAGAGAAGTAGTGATACATCTGGCATTCCATATCCTAATGGGTTTGTATTATCGATGTAACTCCAGAGTGTGCTGCCTGGGCAGTAGAACTCTTTTATTTGAACGCCTTCAAGCACATTCTTTACTGGGAGTGTAAGATTTTTTATAGCAAATTCAGTGCTTTGGTTGAAGCATACTAAGGTGCCTCCTTCTTTAATCCATTTTTTCAGGTTTTCAAGGCCATCTTTTCCTATACCACTCTTGTAATCTGGTGGAACTACTGGAGCAGACATTCCTCTTTGAGCATACCACTCCTCTAACTTCTCACCAACTATCATCTGTTCAGTGTCACTGGGTAAAATCACGACATCAATATCTTTCAAGCCTTCTTTGAAGTCCTTATCATAGATTGTCTTGTATGGGAACTCGAATTTCTCTAAGACGAATCTGGTCCAGCCTTCATCCATGTTACCACCATGATATCTCTGGTACATTCCAACTCTCAGCTGCTTTACCTCGGTCTTCTCTGGGACTTCCTTCTCTAGGGGGATGAAATCCAAATGAAGATCTTTAGCTACTTTCTCTAAAGCCTCCATTTCAGCATCCTCAACTATGAATGCCCCTGGGGCCAAAACTGTGTCGCTGCATTCGAGTGGCTGAATGGTTCGGTAAACATGAGCGCCCGTTGCTAGAATCCGGTTAACTGCTATGTAGGAGTCGTTAGTCCAACAATCCAGAGCATAACCGTGTTCAGATTCTCCTAGAATGTATCCTTCTGGGTACTCTGGTGCATTAATTGTCTCCAAAGTGTTGCAATCAACAAAGTCGACTGGATCAGCTTCTACGCCCATGAATTCAGCCATTGTGTCAGTTGCACTGTCATATGGATTGAGTGGTCTTCCATCTCTACCACGAGTCCAATCATTATCAGGGTATAAAGTTCTACCCAACAAAGTCTTAATTAAACCATATTTTGCTTGATTAAGCCATATTACATAACTTCCTTCTGGATAGATGTATCCATCCGCAACAAAGGTTTCCCTCGCAATTTGAATTTCAATTCCTTGAACTAATAATTTCTCGATGAGTAATAATGCTGTTAATGGATCGTGTTGATCCGCTGATACAACGTATGCTTGTGGGCTACCCTCTGCACCTCTTTCCATCTGTCTTTTTGCTTTCAAGTAAGCATTTCTGAGGGCTGTCTCTTTGTTTCTAGCTGCAGCATCAAGAGTTGCCCATGCGCTGATTTTTTGTTGCTCAACAATATCTCTGAGTCTCCACCATCCACCTGGCCATGGGTGAGGGAAATTGGTTTGAGGCTCATACTCTGGAATCTGTCCTCTGCTGTCACCCTTTAATTGATGTGGATGTATGAAGAGGGGGGTTGCTAGCTTTGCTGATGCAGACTCTGTTAACATACCAGCAATATTATGGTATGCAGTAATCCAATGGAAGCCAAGGTGACCCCAAGAAGCAAACATTGCGTCATTGATTATTCCAGTTTTACCATTCTCTTCAAGCTTGTATGCCATATGGGCTCCGTACCAGCTGTGTTCTCTCCAAATAAGTGGATCTGCGTTGGGGTGTATTGGTTCACAGTATGGTGCAACATACAATCGTGCACCATAACTTCCCATATGATGATGGTCAACGTATGCCTGTGGAGTCCAATCCTTAAACATGATTTTTGCCATATACTTTGATTCAATCATGTTTGTCATGAAGGCGTCTCTGTTGTTATCATGGCCAACATATTTGTGGTATAGCCAGGGGAGGCTACAGCCTTCATACTCTGTTCCTAGCCATTTATTGTACCAGTCAGTTACCATGATCTGACCATCAGGGTTGAAGCTTGGAACAAGTAATGTAATTACGTTGT
>VGJH01000253.1 GCA_016867505.1 Candidatus Bathyarchaeota archaeon | reverse complement strand
TTTTATTTCCTAAATTAGCTAGCATTTCTTCTAGGGTTTTAAATCTTGTTACTTTAAGTATTATTGCTATAAGGGAATCTTGAAATTCAGGAGGTACATCTACTATTTCTATTTCTTCTTGTTGATCAAGTGAAACATCTCCTGGAATAGCAAGATAAAACGCTTGCTTTAAAGATAAATTCCTAAAGATGTCTGATGGAACCTGTACTTTTCTTCTCTTTTGTAATTCTTGCATTTTCAACCTCTTTTTCTAACCAATAAGCTATTGGTAATTTTCCGTTTTCTAATGCTTCTGCTATTTCTTGGCCGGCTATTTTTTTTACATAATCTAAAACACTTTGTCTATCACTTATTTCGGGAGTAATCTCTGTTGGAAAACAAAATGATAGCATTTGGTCAATTGAATCAAATTGTTCAACTCTAGAGACTCTTGCTTTAATCCATGTACTTGCTAAGTCTCCTCTTCCACATGGAATTAATCTTACTAATTTGCCAAGACTTAAAGGTACGGATTCATCTCTAACTTGTATTGTTATTGGATCTATGACTGGTGATGGACATCCTCCATCTTCAAATTTACAATATACTCTTTGATCTGGGACATAAATTAATTGCGCGTATTCTGCCATTTTTTCTCTTTTTTCTCCAAAAAGCCTAGGTTTTTTGATAAAAATAGGCTATTTTAAGCAATTTTCTATATAAATTGCAGATAATGTACGTTATACGCATATTTATATATAAAGGTTATGGTAAAGAATTATATCCCACAACATCCCCTTAAAGAGGTATAACCATTTTCACTCATTTCTAAGATTAGATCTGGGCACTGTTTGATTTTTATGATATATATTTTTTGTCTAAACAATAAAGAACCTGAAGTTCTAATTGTAATATCATCTAAACTGTATTCCGGGGGATATTTAAAATATTGTGCTATGCGAAAACCTTCTTGTTCTTGGGTAATATCCTTAAAATCATTTATTGCATTCAAAAAATCTGTTTTAGAAGTAATTTTTAAGTTATAATTATACCTATTCTCACCACAATTTGGACGATTTGGTTGCTCTGGAACTCCAAATGGGCCCCATATAATAAAACGAGATTCATTTATAATTAATATAACCGCTACTATTAGTCCAATCATAATCAACAATCTTTTTGAGTCCATAATAGATACAATTAATTAGTCCAATATATAAATATAACTATGACTTCAATTTAAATAGAAGTGAATTGGTCAAGGATTATAAATATTCAAAAACATGCATCTAACATCGGGCTTATAAGAAGTCAGCCCGATGGGGCTGATTTGGGTGAGCGAGTGCAGTGAGCGAACCTTATAAGCCCTGTTATGTGCCCTGAAGGAGCGAAGCGACTGAAAGTGCAGCGTGGTTCGAGCGTTAGCGAGAAAGTCGGGCGAAGGGGCGCTATTCAGTAATGTTATAAAGTTTAGAATTTGCTTCTTCATCAATATTCTGAATAATATCTGACATTCTCTTGTCATGAGAAATCATAATTGTTTTTCCGTCTTTGTTAATGAGATAAGCAGTATACATTAAATCACAACAGGTTGGTTCAGTCCATTTTGCTAGCAAGGATTTTGTTCTTAATGAATATTCTTTTGATTCAATGAATTGAGTTAATGTCTGCAAATCTTCATCGGATAATTTTGTGGTGAATATATCTCTGCTATTATTAAACTCTACTGATCCATCATTTAGAATTTTTATTGTATCCATAAATCCGGCAAATCCGCCAACTCGATGATATTCAAGTAAAACAGAATTATCTACTTGCCAAGATAAAGATTCGGGTAAAGGAAAAAGAATTATAGCAAATATAGCAATCAAAATTCCAACAATTGTTAATATTATTTTTATTGATTTTTTCATAATAAGTATTGATTAAATTGTCTTCTATTTAAATATTACTTAAGCTTCAAATGAAGTGGAACATAAAGCGCCCGTAGCCCGATTGCATATAACATCGCGATTTAAAGAAGTTTCCTGCCTAACTTGAATAATAAAATAAGCAGGAAATTTGGATAATTTCTGGTTTTTCTCTAAGAAAAATTTCCGTAAGGAAAAAGAAATTATCTTTAAATCGCTGTTCAACGATTTTTGATTTATCAAAAACACGAGTGGGCTACAAAAGACCCTCGTGAGTTTTTTCTTCGGCGTTAAGAAATTCAAATCTCCAATCTTTGGGCGGGGGACGGAAAAAGCTTTTTGCTTCTTTTTTATAAAAAGAAGAGTTTTGAGATGGGGGCAGTCAGTTAATTTAATGTTCAAAATCAATGAATCTCTGTTTATTATTTATATACTTCAATGCATCGAAAATGATAATCAACAAAAAGGAGAGAGATATCCCTATC
>VGJH01000252.1 GCA_016867505.1 Candidatus Bathyarchaeota archaeon | reverse complement strand
GCTTTCCTCCTAGCCTCTCTGTTAAAATCCATTTCTCCTAGAAGTTTTCTTAGCGACTCTGAAGGTGTTATAGGTATTTTTTTTAGGATAAGAGAGTCTCCAGCAGGAATAACGTAAAGTTTCTCGCCTTTTATCAAATTAACACTGTCTCTAAGTTCTTTTGGTAAGGTTATTCTATGCCTGTCATCAACTTCCACGATCGTCAACGAATTTACCCATTAAACAAAAAATCAACCCACAAATATAAAGATATACCCACATAATCTAACCAACGTCTCAAATTTTAGCTTTAAAAGAAACCCCTAGAAATCAGTTAAGATAACTTTTAAACTTCAACTAAAATAAGTTTAAGATTTTTCTAATAAACTTAAATTCTTTTCAAATTTATTTGATATCCAGGTAAGAAGAAAAATGAACATATTTATAAAAAAATAAAAATAATAAACTGAGGATAAAACCTACGATCAATGAAATAAATAGGAAAATTGAATAAGGAATTAAATGATTTCATTCTAAGTTATTGTGGATTTTCTTTTTTCTCCATAAACATGTAATATGGTATTAAGTATAATGGTAGTCTGTTCTCTGGGTACCTCTCAATTTCCCTGAAACCAGCAGAAGCATAAATATGCCTAGCTGGATCCCCCAACTTCCAAACATCTAGAAGAAAAGTGGTGAACCCCAACTCTCTCCCAGTCTCCATGAGTTTCTCAAGCATCATCTTACCATATCCTCTACCCCTAAACTGAGGCAAATTAAACATCTGCTTAATCTCCCCAGCATCCTCCCTCACCTTCGATATTCGCCCCATCCCAGCAGCGACATCGTCAACGTAGATGAGGTAAACAACGTTTTCTGGAGGCTTGAAGGCGATATGGGTTTTTAACTCGTTTTCAACAAATTCTTGAACGGGTATTCCAAGTTTTTCTTCTATGTCTATTTGATGGTTCTCTTTTACTCGTTCAACGGTGTTTCGTCGGTGTTTGAGGAGTAGTTGAAAATAGTCCTCTTTATGAATGTTTGGGTTAAAGAGAACAAATTCTATCATCCTGTTAACCTCTTTTTATTATAAGAAATATACAAATATTAAACTATTGTAAGTTACTAATCAAATGTTAAGTTCTTTATTTTAGTAGAGTCAAATAAACCAGCCATTAAAAATCCATATTAATCTCAGTCTTCAGTAACAGATAAAGATTTTTAATGGTAAAAAAATATCTCCTACAATACACTCATTTTTTGATAATATCGATGAAGTTAGGATAAATATAAAATAAATTCTCTGAAAGACTCTTTTATTAACATCAATCTATAGTTAAGAGATTTTGTCAAAAAAATTTATCAAATTTTCTTAAAATTTTTTTTTAGAATGACATTTAAAATTCTTTTTAGGTAAATATCTCTGATTTATTGAATGGTTTAATATTAAAGTTCCTTTAAATGGTAAAAATAAAAAAAATGGTGAGGTACGTAGATACTGTCTATTTTTTGGTCTTCAAATAGAACTCAACATATTTCGAACTATCAATCAGAGGCTCAAACCTAATTTTGAAAGGAGGAGATAATTCAAGCAAATAATTAATCAACTGATCCTCATCATCTGCTTCCATAACTGAGATACCAACAAGCTCCTCTCCCACACCATGAGGTGGAAAAATGTACCTTGGATATTTCTCAGGCGCCACTTTGCTAGTTTCAAGGTATTTCCCCCACTTAGCAATCGCCTCATCACGCTTCTCAACGGGCACTTCCCAAAACTTCACATACTTCATTCCTATACTCTCCGCTTCTACACTCATGCTCCCGTAATTTGTCAGCGAAATTGAGAACCATACGATCCTAAATGATCCATAATTCAACACTGAGAATTTCCGCTCATCTCAATCATTGAATAAAAATTTCTATGTCTCTATCGAAGTCAAAATAAAGAAGTAAAACTTAGTCTCTTTCTTGACCTCGACGGTTAATCACCTCATCTTTTTTATTGTTTAAGCATGAGCAGGTTAAACAATAACATTCCGGGTAATATTAATAGATTAACCTGTGATTAAATTTATAATTGGAAATTTATTTAAATATATCGTTATTTATACTTTATATTAATTAAATAAACAAAAAATGATTGAAAAAGTGTTTGTATGAGCACATTAAGTGATTATTTTATTTTAATTTGTCCATATGAACTAATCAGTATTAGTATAGTTAGATTATTTGGTAGATTTTATAAATTACTTTGCCAGGTTCGGCACTACCTAAACCAACATAAATTGACTTATTCAGCCAACTATATTTCTCTGAACTAGTCTCAAATATTGGCACTGTACAGAAATATTTCCGAGATGGATCATATATTCCCTTATATTGAGCATATATTATCTCGCCA
>VGJH01000251.1 GCA_016867505.1 Candidatus Bathyarchaeota archaeon | reverse complement strand
TAAAAATCGAAGCTAAAATAATCCATTCCCAACTAGGTGCAAGGTAATAAATGATAGGTGAAAAAGTTCTAAGGAAGGTGCCAACTAAAATAATTTTTTTACGGCCATAACGGTCAGCTAACATGCCTCCAGGCAATTGGAATAACATGTTTTCTAAACTAGTTATTGCAGAAAAGAGACCAATGACAGTCACAGTTGCTCCTAAATTATCTTTAAGATATTTTGGCCAAAAAGGTCTCCAAGTCATACTAGCTAAGCTATAAAGTGAAGTTGTTAGTGAAATTGAAAGTATGTTGGGATTACTAAAAACCTCTTTTGTTATTTTCCAGTATTCTCGTAGACTCACTTTTTTCACCGAGTTGAGTATCCTCGAAATGGCTCTTTAAGGGATTTAATATTTTCTAGAAAAAAATTAATTTGCTTTATCAATATGATTAAAGGTCTATTAAAATTAGGTTATTTTCAACTTTTAAATTGTAAGTTTTTATATCTTTAGTACTAAGTTTCAGGAATCCAATTTTTGGACCAGATATACTTTTACCACTTTTGATATCAAATTTTGAACCATGATTAGGACATGTAATTATACCATCAACTAATTTACCTCTAGATAAATCTCCCCCAAAATGGGTGCATTTCCTGTTAATAACGTAATATTGATTATCATAATTTATGATCAAAATCTCCTTACCAGCAATTGTTATGGGTTTTATATTACTAGTTGAAATTTCATTAATATTACTGACTAAAGTATAGACCACTTAGATCACATTAAATACTCTAAACTTATTGAATTTAAATAAATCTAGAAAAAAATTAAATAATTTTTTAGGGGATTCTAATTACTCCATCCCAAGAGGGTTCGACTTTAGTTTTTGGGTTTTTAATCCAAAAGCTTAATGGTCTATAAAGGAAAATCCAAGGTGCGTCTTCGCTGATTAATTGATATGCTTTCTTGTATAAGTTAAACCTATTTTCAGAATTAATGCAGCTTTGGCTACGGTCAATCAGCTCATCAACTGTTGGATTAGTGTAGCCTTCCCACCAAGGACCACGAAGCCTTGAATGAAGTTTCTCTCTAAAAACCCTTATTGTACTTAAAGGACTTGAATCGAAGCAACATAAATCACTAATTTTCTTCGATCTAACAGTTTCAGAGTAGGCTGCTCTATCCTTATGGATAATGAAGTCAACTTTTACTCCAATTTCTTCGTATTGTTCTATCATCATTTTTGAAAGAGGGATAGCTTCATCAGGCATCTGTGACGGAATGTCCATTTTTATAGACACTCCTTCTGAATACCCGGCTTTTTTTAATAATTCTTTAGCTAAATTAGGATTATAATTGTAGCCAAGTGTGTCTGGGTTCCACCCATAATGTAACGGAGTTAAAGGACCAGTAAGAGGTTCAGCTTTGTTTTTCATGATATTTCTTATTATTGCATCACGATCCAATGCATAATTTAAGGCTTGACGTACTCGTTTATCGTTACAAAGGCTTTGGAAGCAGTTAAACATGAAAATTATGCAGAGTGAACCAAATTTTTGTATAACATCAATATTTTTGTTTGCTGCATTTATTGAGCCCTGGATTGATAAACCAGCAGCTATATCTATTTCAGATTTTTGTTGACTGGTAAGCATTTCGACTTCAGATTGGGAACGCCAAAAGATCCTCTCATAAGATGGCTTAGTTCTCCAATATTTATTGAAGGCATCCATTCTGATTCGTTCTTTATCAAAATCATTTAGGGAATAGGAACCAGTGCCAATATGAGTGTCTGGGAGATTATCCAAATTTTTTTCTGATGCAATATACATTTCAGAAAGTAAATCTAACAAATCAGCAAATGGCTCCTTCATCTTTATCCTGAAACGACTTTTACTAATAAGCTCAAACTTTGCATCACCAATATAGCTAGCATATACTCCTTGAGTCCCAAAAGATCCACCTATTCGAGGATCTCTAATACGTTCAAGACTTGAAATCACATCATTAGCTGTTAAATTTGAACCATCGTGAAAAAGAACATCTTTGCGTAGAGTAAAATCCCATATTAATCCTTTTGAATCAACTTGCCAAGCTTCACTTAGGTTAGGTTCATAGATACCAGGACCAATCCTATTACATAGGGGCTCATAGATTGCAGAAAGGGTGTTGAGCCTATTCTTTGAATCACTGCATATATGTGGATCTCCAAGAGGTAAACTACTCTGAGAAATAAACAGATTTGTCATATGTATAAAATAATAACTAGAGAATATATCATAATTATGAAAAAAATAAGTTATTAAACTATTGAACTTATTAATTAAGCCCAATTTTCATTTTATAGAACTTTATAACCCGTTTCAGGATCTCGTCATATGAGTAATTCTGTTCCTC
>VGJH01000250.1 GCA_016867505.1 Candidatus Bathyarchaeota archaeon | reverse complement strand
ATCCTATATCTTGCGAAATAAGAACCGTCGCCATTCTTCGTAACACATTCAAACGGCATATTAAGCTCCCTAGACAAAATGTTAATTACTTTAAGGGTACAATACCCACCTTGACATCTTCCCATACCTGCTCTTGTTCTGAATTTAATCCCATCGATAGTGGTTGAACCTCTCTTTATTGCTTCAACAATCTCTGCTTCTGTTACCTTTTCACACCTGCAAACAATCTCTCCATATAGTTTGTTATTTCTCACCAGGTCATTATTCTTATGGAAGTTATTTAAGTTAATGCGCTTAATTTTCTGCCTCACCGGCACGAACTTCCTATTTTTCTGAAATTTGATGCCAACATCTTTAAGAATCTCAAATACCAGTTCAGAAATTGTAAAAGTACAGGTAAGCCCGGGAGATTGAATTCCAGCTACATTTATAAATCTATCATTTGCTGGGGAAAGACCTATTACAAAATCCCCGGTATTCGACACTGCCCTCAACCCAGCGAAGTTTGTAATTACAGTATTAAGCGGTAAGCTGGGGAACAACTCCAATGCTTTTTGTAGGACTTCATTCATACCCTCTGTTGTAGTTGATAGGTCCTCTTTTGAAGAATCTTCGTAATTTGGGCCGATAATAATGTTTCCATCAATAGTAGGAGTAACCAATATTCCTTTTGTACTACTTCCCGGTGGATGAAAATTGATACTATTTACAAAGCTGTTATTAACTTTATCAAGAAGTAAATACTGTCCTTTTACTGATTGTATATTGTATGAATCATCACCAACCATCTTTGAAACTTCATCTGCATAAATACCAGCAGCATTAATAACATAGCGGACACGAATATCCCCTTTTGACGTTCTCATATTAAAGGATTTAGATGACCGGTCATAATGTATCGAAGTTACTTGGGAATTAAAAATGAAATCGACACCATTTTTTTTGGAATTCTCAAATAAGGCAATTGCTGCTACATATGGTTCAACTATACATGCTTCTTTTGCATAAAGTGCTGCTTCAACTAAATTACTTAGGTTTGGCTCAATTTTTCTTAATTTATCCCTATCCATTATTATTTCAATCTTCCTTAATCCGTTTCTTATACCCTGTAACCGTAAATTCTCCAAAGCACTCATAAAGGATTTATCAAATATATTTACAAGGGATCCAATATTCTTGATCGGAATTTCTAATTCTTCAGCATATTTTTTGAAAAGAGCATTACCACGGTACGATAATTTGAATCTTAATGTGTTTTCATCTCCTGCATAACCCGCATGAAGTATCCCGCTGTTCGCTTTCGTAGCGCCCCAACCTACATCAGTTTCTTTTTCAATAACAACTACACTTTTATCAAACCTGCTTAGCTCTCTTGCAATTGCACAACCAATAATCCCTGCGCCAATAACTGCTATATCCTTGCTTATATAAGTCTTCACTTATTCATCCATTCTCTTGAACGGAGAACTGCTCGGCTCCAATTCCTATAAAGATCTTCCCTAAATTCATCATCAATTTCAGGTGAATACTCATCAAAACTCCTATCCTCCCTTATTTGGAATGGACTCCCCCAAAATCCAGCGCCAATGCCAGCTCCATACATCGCACCCAATGCTGTAATCTCTTTGATATCAAATCTTTTAATTTTTATCCCCGTTAAGTCCGCAAGAATTTGACAGAATAGTTTATTCTGCGAGACTCCACCATCTATTTTCATCTCGCTAAATATAATTCCAGAATCGTTTTGCATGGCTATAAGTACATCCTTTGTCCTATAAGCAATAGCCTCAACAGCAGCTCTTACAATATGTTTACGGCCTGATGCTCTCGTTAAACCAACGATTATTCCTCTAGCATAAGGATCCCAGAAAGGTGCCCCTAAACCAGTAAAGGCAGGAATCAAGAACATGCTATTCTGGTAATTAACCTCTGAACCTAATCTTTCTATATCATCATAGTCGTTTATGACTCCTAACTCTTCTTTCAGCCATTGAAAAATGCTACCAGTGTTATATATAGATCCCTCAAGCCCATAAAAAACCTCATTTTTATCTGAACCATAAAAAATTATAGTGAGTAAATTACTCTTACTGACGACCTTGTTCCTACCTGTATTAACCATCATAAAAGTACCGGTACCAAATGTGCTTTTAATATCGCCTTCCTGAAAACATTTTTGACCAAAGAGCGAAGCCTGCTGATCACCAAAATCAGAGCAGATGGGGATTTCATTATTAAAAACCGAATCTTTTTTTGTAAGACCAAACATTGATGATCCATAACTTGGCAAGACCTTTGGTAAGATACTTTTAGGCACATCAAAAATGCTTAATAGCTCCTCATCCCAGTTCAAACTGCATATATTGAATAACATTGTCCTCGAAGCATTTGATACATCG
>VGJH01000249.1 GCA_016867505.1 Candidatus Bathyarchaeota archaeon | reverse complement strand
GTTGCCCCAACAGGTATTATGGCAACTTTAGTGTCTCTGATCTTCTCTTCAGCTTCCCACCAAGTCATATTTGATAACTCATACACCATATTAAATCAATGAAATGTCCATCAAAGAACTAAAAGAAGTCATTGATCATAAGAGTAAAAATTAAAAAAATAAGATAATAAAATTATGTTTAAAATCAATTAAACGAATGTTTTTTTTCATTATATTTTAGAAAAATTTTAAACACGTTACTTGTTTTTTAAGAACCATCCTTGATTTAAGGGCGTAGCATGAACATGATTACCAACTCCAACCAACTGCGATTACCATGGCCGCTAAGGGTTCACCTACGCCCTCATTTTCCGTTTTCTTAACTGTTTTAAATTTTACGATCAATAATTACATATTTAAAATAATGTAGTGATAATATTTGTCAATTGATAATAAATTTTATGTTATTTTGTGTATTTGATTATAAATATTATTTTGGTTTTAGTGGTATTTTACTTGGTAATAATAGATCTTTTATGGTTCATTGAATAATGATAAGATGATTCATTTTAATGAAGTGATGTTTCATGGATGAGTATCAGAAACTTGCACAGCATCTTGATCGGCTTCCAGATGGTTTTCCACCCAGTGAAGTCGGAGCAGAGATACGTCTACTGAAGAGACTATTCACTTCTGATGAAGCTAAATTAGCTGTATACTTGACCCTAGACAAGGAAGATGCAAAAAGCATAGCTTCTAGAGTTCAGCTTCCTATTGATGAGGTGAAGAATCGGTTAGATGGGATGGCTCAGAAAGGCCTTATTTTCTCATCAATATCTGAGAGTGGAGAAACATTCTACCAAGCTGCACCCTTTGTTGTTGGCATATACGAATTTCAGGTTAATCGATTAACCGATGGCTTTCTGAAAGATCTAAGTGATTATTGGAGCACAATTAAGCAACGTGATGAACCTAAAACAATAAACCAACTGCGAACAATACCAGTAAATGAAAGCATCGATTCCCATCTGGTTGTTCTTCCCTATGAAGATGTTTATGCTCTAATTGATGCACAAAGCAAATTCGCTGTTGCACCTTGTATTTGCAGGAGTAGGGCTAAAAAACGTGGTAAGGGTTGTGACGCCCCAGTAGAAACATGTTTAGTATTCGGGGATTTCGCTGATTTTTATGTCAGAATTGGTAATGGAAGATATGTTTCCAAAGAGGAGATTAAAGAACTGTTAGTTAAGGCAAATGAAGCAAATCTAGTACTTAACCCAACGAACTCGAAGAACATTTCCGCAATTTGCTGCTGTTGTGGTTGCTGTTGCGGAATTTTAAGAGGGATAAAATATGCTCCAAAACCAGCTGAAGCTGTTGAAAGTTCCTTCATAGCAGAATATAACGATTCTCAATGCATTAGTTGCATGAAGTGCCTAGAACGCTGTCAAATGGATGCACTTACTTCAGAAGGAGACCAAATAAAATTCAATCAAGACAAGTGTATTGGTTGTGGATTATGCGTATCCACCTGTCCAAGTAAAGCATTAAATCTTGTAAGGAAACTAAAAAGAGAAGAGAATATACCTGAAACATTCTTTGACACCTGGAGAACCATTGCAAAAGTAAGAGAATCCTCAAAGAATTAATCAAAATCCAAAAAACTTGGTTAATTCTATATAAGTGCCTTTTCTTTACCTTTTACAAATTACTAAATTTGTATTCTTAGGAACCTAATTTTTGATAAATTAAAAAAAAATGGATGAATATCTAGTAATTTACTTTTTTTTGCTTGGTATTAAATTAAATCCTCTATTTTTCATTGCTTCAAGTAATGGAGTTGGATCAGTGTTCCATTGCCCTACTTTCCTTGAGATGTGCTCAGTCCAACTATAAGTCTCATGTGTGTATGTCTCTTTTTTCCCAGTTGTTAAAGGAATCTTGATGCTGCTTTTCTTGTAATAGTCTTGGGCAAGATATCCTTCATCCATCTGCTTCATAGCTGCTCGTACCTGTGTTTTAGTAAATTGAGGATATTTATCCTCAAAAAGAACATACTCAAGAGGATATCTGGGACGAGTTGGTGGGTCTTCAGCAGGGTAACCCATCACTAGCTGTACAATTGGTAAAACTCGTGGGGGGAGCTCGTACTCTTCAGCGATGTTATCGATTTTGCCGAGTGCTGTTCCCAAGAAACAGCTTCCTAATCCAAGACTGCGTCCAGCGATGTTCATGTTTTGGGCAGCATATGATGCGTCCTGAATCGCGAGCATCAGGTAATTCAAATCAGCTGTTGCCTGCACCCACTCCCTCTCCTCCATAATTTTCTCAAACTTGTAGCTGTCAACACATATAGTAAATAAAAGCGGAGCCTTCCACGGATTCTTCTCCCTTTTCCTACTTAACAGGATGCTATAACTTTGCCCAGCAAAAGGAGCTTGCTGCCCCGCCCTAAC
>VGJH01000248.1 GCA_016867505.1 Candidatus Bathyarchaeota archaeon | reverse complement strand
TACCCCAAAGGTTTTTTGCTAATGCTTGTGGAGTGCTCTCAATGTTAATTATTGCTAATGGCTTATATTTCATCAATAACCTCATTGCTTTATCTCTGTTCGCTGGTTGTCCTGATGTAAATATTATTTTACCTTCAACTTCCTCTGTAATATATTCTTCATCGTATGAATCTAGGTATAATAGTTCACCAACGACTCCTTCTGGGCGGGTGCTTCCTGAAAGAGGCATGACTTCACAGTTTATCTTTTGGTTGTATGGCTCAAGAACCTCTAACTTTTGGGAAATTACTTTTCCAGTTGTTACTTCAAATTCTTCAATATGTGGATCTAAACCCATTGTTTGAAATTCTTTTAGAATCCATTCAGCAGCTTTCCTCTCTGCATCAGTTCCACTTGGTCTTGGTCCTATATCAAGAGCTAATTTTTTAAGATAATAGTAAGCTTGTTCGCCACTAAATTTCAATCAATATTCCTCATTGAAGACATGATAATTTATTTAAAATAATTTGCATCAATATTCATCAATTTTTAAATTTTCAATTTTCGTTTATTGTAATAATGGATCTATAAAAATTTTTACTGAAATAATTAAAATCAATTATTTTTTTTATTGAATATGTTTTAAGAGAAGCAATTTTAATCATGTTTTAAAATAAAACCAGCATATAACGTTCTTGTATTCTATTTGTTAATTAAAACTAGTATAAACTTATCAACTTAATCTCTTATAATGAGAAATACCCTTTTTAAATACCTCGATCTGGTTTGAGATGCCTAATGAGAACCTCTCAAGGTGTATGGTGAATATAATGCCTGAATGTGAAATCTGTGGAGAAGAAGCTGACAAACTCATTGTATGTAAGTCCTGTGGATGTAAATTCTGTGAAGACTGTGGCTCACCTGTTGAGAAACTTTGTGAATTTTGTTCAGAGGAAGATGAATACGATGAAGATTGGGATTTAGACGATGAAGACCTAGATGAAGATGAAGAACCTGAAGACGACGAAGATGAGTGAATTACTAATTACTTTTAATGTAACCCTTTTTTATTGTGCTTTTATTTACTTAATGTAAGATGGGTTGATTAATGGAGAAAAGAACAAAGTTTTGCCCATTTTGTGGAAGCTAGGTTGATTATACGTACATAAATTGTCCTGTTTGTGGGAAACTTCAGCCACCTCTTAAGCCTGAACTTAAACCACCCTCTAAAAAGAAAAACGTAGCATTGGCAGTATTATTATCTCTATTAGTGACAGGTCTTGGGCAAGCTTATCTAGGTGTATGGGTAAGAGGATTATCTTTTCTTATTTCCGCATTATCGATTGTGTTCTTCTTGGAACCATATTTAACAGATGAACAAATGTTGGTAATTGGTGTCATTTTTGGAATTTTGTCAGCGATTGATGCATATTTTTTAGCTAAAAAAATTAATCAGTCACCTAAATAGGCATCAAATTTAAGAATAGAATAGACAACAAAGTTTAGGACTATCTTGGACCGAGTCGATGTAGTAGTAATTGGTGCTGGAGTAGTTGGTCTAGCCATAGCTTCAGAATTAGCTAGAAAGGATATGGATCTATTCATAATAGAAAAAGAAACTGCGATAGGTCAGGGTACAAGTAGTAGAAACAGTGAGGTTATTCATGCAGGTATCTATTATGTGAAAGATACATTAAAAGCAAAACTATGTGTTAAAGCAAATCCAATGCTATATAAAATATGCGAAGAAGGAAAAATTCCATATAAAAAATTAGGTAAAATGATTGTTGGTAACGGTGAAGATGAGGTTAAGCAATTAGAAGAACTTATTCGGAAAGGAGAAGCAAATGGTGTAACCGATCTAAAACTCATTGACTCTGATGAAGTCAAAATTCTTGAGCCTAAAGTTCGAGCTGACAAAGCGGTTTTAAGTCCAAGCACTGGCATTATTGATGCTCATGGTTTAATGGATTATTTTTTGAGAAAAACAAGAATGAAGATGGGTTCAGATCCTCTTGTTCTTGACACTGAGGTTACTGGAATTAAAAAAAATAAGGATGGTTACCTTGTAGAAACATTGAGTAGTGGAGAACCTTTCAGTTTAGAAGCTCGGATTGTTATTAATTCAGGTGGATTATTTTCTGATAAGGTTGCTGAGATGGTTGGAATAAACATTGACGAGGCTGGATATCGTCTACATTGGTGTAAAGGTGACTACTTTAGTTTAACAGGGAAACCACCTGCTACAATGCTGGTTTATCCGCCTCCCCTAAAAGATACGCTGGGATTGGGTATTCATACAGTCCCTGATTTGACTGGTCGACTGAAGTTTGGGCCAAATGCATTCTATGTTAATGAATTAGATTATAAGGTAACATCTGATGTGGAGCCTTTTTGGAGTGACATTATAACATACCTTCCTGAAATAAAAAAAACAGATTTACATCCTGATATGTCTGGGAT
>VGJH01000247.1 GCA_016867505.1 Candidatus Bathyarchaeota archaeon | reverse complement strand
AATTTGTCAGCACATTTAAATTTAAAATTCTATTATTGTTACATGTGTGAATTAATTGATATTCGACTCATCAAAAGAGGGATTAAACGCAGTCCTGTTTGACTGGCAGATCGAAGCAATGAAAGTAGTATGGAGCAGCGTTAATGGAGCCAAATCCAGAACAGTACATGAAGCAGTGAACAAGAAGCTGTACCCTAAAAGCATCTCTCGTGCATCAATAATTAACTTCCTAGATGATATGAGAGAAGCTAAGGTTCTCAGTGGCATTGATGTCACAGGGAAGGGTGGCCATCACTGGGTGTACTCTACATTGATGGATAAACAGCAGTATGAGCAGCATATTGCTGAGACGCTTCTTGATTCGTTGAAAAGGAATTTCCCTGAGGAGACGAGAGAAGCCTTAAAGAAACTTTAAATGAACCATCCAATTTCTGCAACAACTCTGCTTCAACCATTCAATATTCACTTGAAAGTAATCCAGTATGAACCGAGGATAAAACCTACGATTAAAATAGAAAAAAGGGAGTCTATTCATTACACTAATAAAACAATTTCATTGTTTCCCATTAATGGTCCAGCTTTAGCGTTTTTTAACCACAAATCAAAACTATCTGTCTCGAATAATGCTGCACGATTCCAACCAATTGATGGGGAATAAAATCCCATAAGTTTAACGCCTTTTATTTTATCCCATCTTTCCTTTGCTTCTTTTTCATGAGCTAACCTTTCTTCTCTCGTACCTTTCCATTAGAAATAGAATAATATAATCAACCTCAACTATCCCCTCTTTTACCTTCACCTTTTATAGTTTCACCATAGTTCAACTGATAGTAAAACCTGAAATGAACTTAATTAAAGAATTATAAAAACATACTGATAAGTGTAAAATAATGTTTGAAAACAAGCTCGGTGGGATTCGAACCTCACCTAACGCAGAGACATTGCCCGCAATCCCAATTTTTTTTATAGATGATTAGAAGCGAAGAAAAAATCTACTGTTTTAAAAATATGATTAACTATGTTTCAATATCTTTTAATAATAGTTTAAAAAAAAAATAATTAATTAGGTTTTTGTTATCAAAAAATTGATGCTAAAACCTGAAAAGAAGAGAAGATATGAAGTGTGTTTGGCACTGGAAGTGGATAGCTGACGCTACAGAAAAAGATGGAGCCTATACGAAAGTTAGTGAAAAATTCCAAAAAGCCTTAAAGGAACATCCAGAAGAATTCCCTAAACTAAGCCCAAGTATGCATACTGGTAGAGGAGTGAGTTTTAGACTGGTTGAAGGAAATGAGGAGCAGTTAGCTAATTTAGTAGCGATCTGGTCACCAGTTGAAGAATGGAGACTAGAAGTTTATTTCGACACTGTTGAAGGCAGTCCCTTGGCTAAAGCCTGGCGTCGTTGGGTCATATAAAATACCTTTTTTTAACAAAGTATTATAACTGCTTTTAATAAGGAGATAAGAAGGTCTCAACTTCATTAATGAAGTTAATTGTCTCATATTCGATTTGTTTTGTTAATTTTTGTAAATCATTAAAATCTGGATTCTCAACTAATACAGATTCCAATATGTAGTCAATACCTTTAGTTGTTGAGGGAATTTGGTACTTTTGCCATCCACTTTCTTTAAGCATTTTCCAGTATTTCGTTTGAACTTGTTTATTATATCCCGCTAACCAAACTTCAAATCTACATTTCTCGTGAATGAAAACTATTGCGACTTTTAATTTCTTATGTTTCAACGATTTTGGGAAGAAAGAAAAATATGTCATATCCATGAACCCATAATAAATGCTGCCTGATACAAAGTAATCTGGGTATTTATTTTTAAAATAAGTTCTCAGTTCTTGAATAAAACTCATTAATCCTTCATAAGCTTCTTTAATGTCCCTTTTCTCCATCTGCGTTTTATATTCTTTCATATATTCATTAAAAGACTTCATAGTTAATTCACCTAATCAACTAGATTGAAATATAAAATTTTTAATTCAAAATTTTTGATTTTGATTCCAAAAATTATTTTGATAGCAGCTAAAAAAAATTAATTTAATAGGGTTTTACTAAGATTTCATTTAATTTTAGGTCTTTTATTCTATTTGACTCTGCTGGAGTTACAACCATGGCCGTGTCTGCGCCAGCATGGCTTCCTGCAATGCATATTACTGGTTTTCCTGGTGGAATTGCATCGCTGTCAACTGCCATCATTGCTATTTCTGCACATACTTTTACTCCTTGAGCTAATAGTCGAAGCGTGTTTGCGATTATTACATTGACTGGTGGTACAATTGATGGTAACATACTTTCTTGTGGCTGGCTTTTTTCGGGTCTTTGTCGGCCCATTCCTAATTCTACTCCCCCAGTTAGAACATCCGTACATGTCACTACCTTGCCATAATGTTCCAGTTTTTTCCGAGTCTCTGGTGGCAGGTTCTGTACCCCTGATGCACGGTAGCCTGTTTGATGAGTT
>VGJH01000246.1 GCA_016867505.1 Candidatus Bathyarchaeota archaeon | reverse complement strand
GGTTTATGTGATCTAGTAAGTCTAAGTAGGCCCTTTATTCGTGAGTCAGATCTTGTAATGAAATTTAAGGAAGGGCAAGATGAAGCGAAATGCATAAGATGCGATGCATGCCGAAGTTTATTTGGTAAAGAAATTATGCGATGTTTATTAGATTCTTAATAAATTTTTTTAATATTTTTAGCCTCATATTCGAACTAGTTAAATCTCTGTTTTTTAACTGTTAATAATGGGTGTCCAATGGAACCCGAATCGAGGGGTTAACTATTGATTATAATCAACTACTTCGATTGGCAAGGGACTAAAGATGGCTTAATGCGCTGGGTTGAAGCCGTTAATAGACAATGTGAGTATAATCGGGTAAAGTTTTTGGGGCTATTTGGTCCAAGCCAAGTACGATTTAATTGGGCGTTTATATATGAAGCAGATAGTCAGGAACAATATCATAGAATATGGAAGGATCTCATAATTCCTACAGAAGTTACACACATTGTAACAAATTATTTTTGGCCAGAAAAATCATTTCAACGTGATTTACCAAAATACCCTCCAGCCCACTTCTTTGAAGTGAGTTAAAATCTTTGGGATAAAATCCCTTTTTTTCCATAAATAATAAAAAAATTAATTTATTAATTTTGATTTTATCTTTTCTTCTATTTGATTAATGAATTCTTCAGTTTTAACACCGTATTCTACTTTTCCATCGCGTTTTCTGACCGCCAATGTATCTGCTTGCTCTTCTTTTTGTCCTACTACTAACATGTAAGGAACTTTTCTCATCTGAGCTTCTCTAATTTTATAATCTAAAGTATTAGTGGCTGTGTCGACTTCTATTCTTAAACCTGAATTTTCAAGTATTTTACCAATTTTCAGCGCATATTCATTGTTTTTATCACTTATTGGTATAACCGTTGCTTGTACTGGTGCAAGCCATGCGGGGAACTTGCCACTGAAATGTTCAACAAGTATGCCTAGGAATCGTTCAATGGACCCCATTAAAGTTCTATGAATCATTACAACTCTATGTGGCTGAGCATCTGAGCCCATATAATTAAGGTCAAACTTCTCAGGCATGGTCATATCCAACTGTATTGTTCCACACTGCCAGGTTCTTCCCATGGCATCTTTAATATGAAAATCAATTTTTGGACCATAGAATGCACCATCACCTGGATTAATTTTATAATTTAATCCAAGGAAATCTAGAGCTCCTTTAAGGCCTTCCTCTGCTGCCTTCCATTGTTCATCCGTTCCAATTGATTTTTCAGGGCGTGTTGATAATTCCATTTTGTAATCGAATCCAAAGGTTTGATAAAACTCTGAAATTAATTTGATAACTCCAATAATTTCTTCTTTGATTTGGTCTTCTCGCATGAAAATATGTGCATCATCTTGAGTAAAGTATCGAACACGGAATAATCCTGAAAGAACTCCTGATAATTCATGTCTATGGACAACACCCAATTCATACATTCGGAAAGGCAAGTCTCTATAGGAATAGGATTTACTTTTAAAGATCAGGATACCCCCCGGGCAATTCATTGGTTTAACCGCGAAATCATCATCATCAATTTTAGTAAAATACATGTTTTCACGGTATTTATCCCAATGACCACTAATCTCCCAAAGTTGTTTATTCAGCATAACAGGAGTTTTTGCTTCTTTATAACCCGCTTTTTTGTGTAAATCTTTCCAATACTTTAGTAATTCATTGATTACTATCATTCCATTATTATGATAAAAAGGCATGCCTGGCGCAGCATCGTGGAAACTATACAAATCCATCTGCTGACCAATTATGCGATGATCATTAGGTGGAAGAACTTCTGAATCTAGTTTCGCTTGTCTGAACATCACTGACTTCATTTCTTCAAGAGATTTTCCACTATTCGAAACTGGTCTTTTTTCAATAATTGTTTCAACTTTTTGTGGTTTTCCCTCTTTAGTTATCGTTCTAGATTGTTCAGCTAATGGATGTCCCTTTACTGCAATAGAAAATTTCTTATTCCAACCAAAAGGAGCACGATAAGTTTCTAATCCAATCTCCTTTGAATGCACTTCCATCTCTTTCATTACATCAAGAGCGTCTGCTGGTTTAGCTAAATCTGAACTCAAGTGAGCGTAAGGGTATAGGAGAACTCTATTTGCCTTAAGATTTTTCATGAATTTTGCAGCTTCATCAATAGCAGCATAAGCGACTGATGTATCATCCCCCTTTTCCACAGATGTTAAAAGAACAACAACATCTTCTATACGATATAATTTTTTTTCTATAGGCTCCGCATTGGGGGCTTCTCTTTTTATGGGTTCATATTCCATATAATCTGAATGCAACTGAAGTATCTTCAACTTAAAGACCTCATTTTTTCAATTTCCTATTAGATTCTTGACAAAGGTTTTCTAAGATAACTTGATTTATTTTAATATACGAATTTTTCTTCTTAAAAACTAGAATCAGGGCTGGCTTTTTTGATGA
>VGJH01000245.1 GCA_016867505.1 Candidatus Bathyarchaeota archaeon | reverse complement strand
TGGTCATAAACGAATAGAAAACACTTTGGTTTATACTCATTTAATTGATTTTAATGAACAAGACGCATTTATAGTCAAAGTAGCATCAACAATAGAAGAATTCACTTCACTGCTTGAATCAGGATTCGAATATATCTCAGATTATGATGGAAAGAAGGTACTTAGAAAAAGGAAGTAAACCATTAATATTTTTTTTTGAATCGATTATATCGACAATAAAATAACACTGCATCGATGTCAATTTATTTTATCAATGATAACATTAAGAATATTTCGTCATTGAAATGACTTAGATTAAAAAACAGAGTAAAAATAATCGATATAATGACAAATAATAGTTTCTTTTCAACTAGTAAGTAAGTAAATAAAATAAAATTCAAAATTTGAAAATGCTAATAATACAAAGCTTCTATACTCCTTCTTGCTTCAAACGAATCCAATAGTAAAAGTATAATATTCTTGTTTCACTTGTTAAATAAATATTGAAATTTGGATTTAAGAGATTCTAACCCCACCCACAGTGGAGACATCACCCGCAATACACGCAATTTTTTATTTTGAAAAAATTTGTTATGCTCCAGGGTCTCTTATCAACCTCTTAATACGACTATCAAGCTCCGGATGCTCAGCAAGATACCGCATAAGCTCCTCATAAAGAAACTTAGTCTCACTCAACCACCTACTGAACCCCATATCCTTAACCGCATCATCATAAATAGGAATAAATTTCTCCCAGTAACCCCGAAACATCCCAGTCATAAGAAGAGCCACCATCCTGATGGGAAGAAGACCCTCCTTGACAAGAACACCTAACCCCTCATATACATTAGATAACTCCCACTGTGAATTTTGGAACTCATGATTATTCTGATATAATTCTCTAAACTCATTATAGTTACTGAATTTGTATGCCATGAATTTTCGCCATGATTCAGTAAACTCCCTTTTTGATGTTTTATCATATATGTTCATGAACAGTTGGGCTTGCCTAGTTTCCAGGGTCAGTTGCATGTTTTTCTGATTGTTCCTCAGATTCAATACATAATATGTTGCTGCGATGCATACACCAAACGCAGTAGCGATCTGGGAAACCAAGGGAATAATTTCTATTAATCCCAATTCCACCATTCAATATTCACTTTAAAATAATCTAGTGAACTGAGGATAAAGCCTACGATTTAAAAAAAGTAAGAAACGATAAACATGTTATTTTCATTATTCGGGAGTAAAGAGGTTAATGATGTGGAGTTTCAGGATTTAAGAGGAGATATGTTGATTTTACATTTTTATTCAGAATTCATGCACCAAATCTTTTACTGAAATTTAAGTTTTATAAAACTTGACTGAAGATAGATTTGTCTTATTTTTTGACACTGTCCATCTTTTTCCTAATAGAGTTGATTAAATAAGATATTATTACTATTACATATCCATAACCAAGAATAAGACTGAGGCTTAGTAAAAGCCCTGAAGGAACTGAAACCCATGGATAATTTGTTGATAGACTCGGTGTCACCATACTGTTAAACACTCCTTGTAAGGTATTTAATAAAATAAAGACAACTAACCCTTCAAATAGGAATCTGAGATTCTTAGTTTTTGGCACCGCTTCAAATAATGCTCTCTCAATCACACTGATAACAGAGTAAGCACCAGCACCAGTCAATAGAATAAAGGTTAGACTTTCTGCTAAAGATGCTCTATTAAGAGTTGGAGCACTCAAGTTAAAGGTGAAGGTCACAGAAAAAAGGAATAATGATAAACAGATGCTGAGACGATTCTCAATTTTATCGGGTTTAATCAAGGGTATGCTCCCGACAAGTAGGAAGCAGATGATTAAGACTTGCATAAATAGATCAGTCGATGCAGGTGCTCTGCGAAGGTAGATTACAAAATTCAAGCTGACTTTATCATTATTACTTAAATAATTTAGGGTAAAGGGTTTACTGTCACTTCTCTCCTCAGTATTCGCAATAAATCCTGCTGCTTTAACCTCAGGTTTTATGATTATATTATTCTCATTGATTAACCCTAAACTTGGCATAGTGAAGGTGATGTTCAGCATATATGAATCATAGGGATATAGTTCTGATGGACCTCTGTAATCGAAACGGTTATCAGTTGAGCTGCCACGGAAAGTGATCTTCGACCCGTCTATTGCTGGATATAAGTAAAATTGACCAACATTATGCCATTGCTCAAAATTAATTCCAATCTTATCAATTAGCAACTCTCCCTTTTGATTCATCTCCTTGAATGTATCGGGGAGATCCCCAAACAAGATGTAGAGTGGTGCTTCAATTGTCTGTGTCCCCCAATCAATAGTGCCCATCGAAACAATAAAAATGAACAGTGGCTTTTTCTCTTCAAGTGATTGTGAATAATTTAAAGGAAAAATGCTAATTACCAAGAAGATTGCTAAAAGGAGGGTTAACAGGATTAATGACTTGAGTTTCAAGTCAATCAACTCAATA
>VGJH01000244.1 GCA_016867505.1 Candidatus Bathyarchaeota archaeon | reverse complement strand
ATCATTTTATAAAGAAATATTAAATTCATGAACTTATAACAGATCAACTTAGCTTTATTCAAATTTTAGTTATAAATTGCTTTAAATAAGGACACTTTATTTGAACCATTTATCAAGAGTTGTTGATCTTGATGTTGAATTATAGCTTTTCTCCATTTTCTCAATTGTCTGTAAAACACGATCTCTACTGAAGCTTCGTTCACCACATAAGTAAGTTAATATCCCAGCTGAGTCTGGTTTTTTCCATTCTAACTTGTAATCATCAGTCACTTCGGGTTTCAAGAATAGCTCCTTGATTTCATCGACGGGATGAGGGAACTCTGCCTTAGGTACTTGAGTTAATGCTGCTTTCAAATTACCATGTTTCTTGATTAATTTTATGGCTGTTTTTGGGCCAATACCTTTGACTCCTTCTGGATTATAATCCGTACCAATCAATATAGCAACATCAATCAACTGTTCTTTGGTTAATTGAAGGTCAGATAATAATTTTTGATATTCAATTATTTCGGGCTCAATTTTTATAAATACGTTTTTTCTTGGTAATTTTCTTCTTCCACTTATTGATAGATTCCGGACTAACCTGGGGGCACCATATAGCACTGAGTCAAAATCTTGGCTTGCAGTTGCCCACACAGCGTTTTTAGAAGTCATATAAGCAGCTTGTGCTTCACCTTCACTTGGGGCTTGTATCCATGGTAAACCCATGAGTGAGAGGAGTCTTTTAGCATCTTTCACAATGTCAGTTGATGCAACAACAGATTGCTGCCCATATCGTTTAGCAGACTCTTTATCCCCTTTTTCCAGTGCTTTTACATATTGTGTTCTAGCTTCTCTTCTTACTTCATTCCTAATATCAATAACTTCTTTTTTGAAAATATGTGGCTTACCATCGAAAACATACACCACTTTTAATCCAGCTTCCATAAGGTTACTATTTCTATATAATAGACCTGAAAGGTGGCTGGTGATTTGTCCACTACTATCTTTTAGTGGTTCACCTGCTTGCCCCCTAATTATTGCCAAGAACTGGTAAAGGACATTATGTCCATCAAAGACAACCGTTTTATTGGATAATTCTTCTAAGGTCACTTTTTTTGGTTCTACTATGTCACCAAATTTGACGCCCATCGCGTCGGTTCTCCTAAACAGCTTCGATTCTTCTTTTTCCCCTAGCCAATTTGCTGACACGAATGAGGCCCTGTAACTCCATCTCCATTAATATTTTATTGAAATCATTTTGGTTAATGTCACTGTGAATTTTTTGAACCATCTTAAAAAGATCATCGAATTCTTGTGCACCTTTATTATTTAGTGCTTCAACAATTGCTGAAGGTATCATTAGTGTGCTCATTTACTTCACCTATGCAATATCCATTGGTGGTTTAAGTT
This sequence comes from Candidatus Bathyarchaeota archaeon, assembly GCA_016867505.1. Classification (GTDB taxonomy): domain Archaea; phylum Thermoproteota; class Bathyarchaeia; order TCS64; family TCS64; genus UBA8941. The sequence continues at coordinate 1,100 of VGJH01000244.1, read as the reverse complement.
GATCGCGTATTCGCTTATTTGTTTCTAGGTACCACTTCTCCATTTCAGGAGTAATGGAGGGAACTACCTCAGTCATGATTATATCGAAGTCTTTAAGACTGACTTTTTCAACATCAGCGTTTCTCCTTAATGCATTTATTGCAGCTTCTCTACAAACAGCATCAATATCAGCTCCACTATAACCCTGCATTTTTTTAGCAAGATCCTCAAGGCTTACATCTTTGTCTAACGGCATTTCATTTGTTTTTATCTTTAAAATTGTTAATCGTGCATTATAATCGGGTGGTGGCACATAGACACGTCTATCAAATCGACCTGGACGAAGAACAGCTGGATCAATCATATCTGGTCTGTTTGTTGCAGCAATCACAACAATGTTCTGAAGACTCAACAATCCATCTATCTCAGTTAATAGTTGACTAATTACACGTTCACTAACCCCTGAATCTGTGCTTCCTCCACGGGCTGGTACAAGTGCATCAAATTCATCAAAGAAAATGATGCTAGGTGCAGCCATTCTAGCTTTACGGAATGTTTCCCTAATAGCTTTCTCTGATTCGCCAACCCATTTACTGAAAATTTCTGGACCTCTTATACTAATGAAGTTCGCTTCAGATTCAGTGGCTATAGCTCTAGCAAGGAGAGTTTTACCACAGCCTGGTGGCCCATGTAAAAGTATCCCTTTCGGTGGATTAATACCCAATCGAGTGAACATTTCAGGTTTTTTCAGTGGCCATTCAACTGCTTCCTTCAATGATTGCTTAACATCTTCTAATCCACCTACTTGTTCCCATTTAACATTGGGAGTTTCTACATACACTTCACGCATTGCGGTTGGTGTTACTTCTCTGAATGCACTGAAAATATCCTCATTAGTTACAACCATTTGATCAAGAACTTCATGGGGGATACGTTTTTGTTCTAGATCAATTTGAGGCAGATATCGACGTAATGCCTTCATCGCTGCTTCTCTGCTAAGAGCTTCAAGATCTGCTCCAGTGTAGCCATGAGTGATCTCAGAAACTTTTTGGATTTGAACATTATCAGCTAGAGGCATCCCACGTGTATGAATTTGCAGAATCTCAAGCCTTCCCTCACGT
>VGJH01000243.1 GCA_016867505.1 Candidatus Bathyarchaeota archaeon | reverse complement strand
CTTGTTTGTGTTTTTACCAAAAATTGTAGCAGGAGTTGTAGTTGTTGCTGCTCTAATTGGTGTTGATCCACTTCGTTGTATTCCTGTGTTCATGTATGCTTCATTATCGTAGCATACCCAGACTAGTGGTTCACCTCTTTCAGCAGCGCCACTTAAGCTCTGTAGACCTATGTCTATTGTTCCACCATCACCTGAATATGCAGCTACATGAATTTTCTCTGCTTTCCCCTTAATCTTTAATGCCCGGAGAACTCCAGTTCCATAAGCTGCTCCTGCAGCAAAATTTGTTAGGACCCATGGAACTTTTGAGACTCCAGGATAATTTATTGCACTGCAGCTTGGGGTATTGATGATTATAGTGTTTTCTCCAAATACATCCAGCATTTTTCGGGCAATTATGCTGCTACCACATCCAGAGCAGCCTTCGCTGCTTGGATATATTGGAGATGATGTTTCTGAGGATTCGATTTCTGTGGTTTCTTTAAAGGGGTGTTCAATAAATTCAGTCTCTAATACAAAGGATTTTGTTTTAGCTATTTCAGAAATTTTTCTGCCAATTTGTATAAAGTCTTCAGTTGTTACGTCTTCTCCACCCATGCCTGCAATGAAGCTTATGATAGGTATACGTTTTTCAAAGTTAAATAACGCAGATTTTACATCAGTTGCAACCATACCAGAGTTTGTTCCAGCTAAAACCATTCGATCTATAATTCCAATAGCTTCTGATTTTAGCGCAAGTTTCATTATTTGTTGTTTAGGAAAAGGGCGAAGGAACCTTATTCTAGCTAAACCAATTTTTATATTATCTTTTCTAAGTGAATCAACAGCACGTTTTGCTGCAGTCGACATTGTTCCAAGAGTAATGAGCAGACATTCAGAGTCTTCACACTTATACTCTTCAATTAAGCCTCCGTACCTTCTGCCAAATTTTTTCCCATAATCTTCATCGACTTCTTCGATAATCTTTTTTGATCCTTCAAGAATTTCTTCTTGCATTCTACGATATTTAGTATGCAGTTTCCAAGGCATGAAGTTGTTAATCCAAGTCTTATTGATTGATGGATCAACTGGGTATGGTGCATTATACTTTGGCAACCAAACATCAACTTCTTCTTGCTCAGGGATTAAGACTCTTTCATAACTATAACTGAGGTAAAAACCATCTAAGTTAATCATTGCAGGTAGTAAAACACGTGGATCTTCAGCAATCTTATACAATTGAAGAATAGTGTCGAGACATTCTTGATTACTCTCAGCAAAACTGCATATCCACCCAAGATTAAGTTCTGGAGCCACATCACTGTAATCTGGCCCAATACTCCAATACCAGCCAAGAGTACGATTTACTACAGCCATCACTAGTGGAGTTCTTAGGCTGGGTGCTTGTGCAACAACTTCATGCATGTAAGCCAAGCCTTGGCTGCTTGTGCTTGTGAAGACTCTTGCCCCTGTTAAGCTTGCACCAACAGCCATCCCCATTGCACTGTGTTCACCATCACTGTGAATGTATTCAGCTTTTAATTCTCCTTTAGAAACAAAATCTGCGAGATATTCGATTATAGTTGTCTGAGGAGTTATAGGGTAGGCAGGGATTACTTCTACTCGGGCGAGTTTTGCTGCAGTTGCTACTGATTTATTTCCAGAGATGCAGTCAAAACTACTCAAACCTTATCTCTCCTTAACGAGGGTGATTGCTTTAACAGGGCATTCATTTACGCATATTCCACAACCTTTACAGAAACGGTAATCAATTTTCACACGATTTTCAACATGTTTGATAGCTGCTTCAGGGCAATAACTAATACATAATTTACATCCAACACATCGACTATTATCAATTATTGGTCTCTTAACACGCCATGAGGCTACATTTCTGCCACCAAGTTTTTGTGAATCATTAAGGAAAACGCCTTTTACTAAGCTCAATGCACTAGCACCTCAACAGGGGAGCTTATGCTGATATTATCATATCCAGCAAGAACTGCTTTCTTATTTTGATTCACTATTCTCTGATCAAAACGCTTCTCTACCGCTTTTAGCATTGAGTCAATTTTCAATATCTTCGTTGAATTAATGAAAGCTCCTAATATCACTGTGTTAGGCATTGGTAAGCCAAGCAGTTCCTCTGAGATACTAGTAGCATCAATAACTGCAATTTTCGTGTTAAACGATCTAAGATAACTTCTAGATTCTTCAATATTTTTTGATGTGTTAAAAATAATGGTTCCACCTGGTTTTATTCCATTAACCACGTCAACATAGTTAGGTATGTGAGGATCCAATATGAGAACATTATTTGGCTCATAGATCATCGATCTTGTAGCTTCAGATTCTTCACCGATCTGAGTGAAAGCTACTACTGGACCCCCACGTCTTGCACTACCATAAAGTGGAAAAGATCTGCAAAATTTACCCTCAAAACTAGCTGCTAGGGCAATTAATTCACTGGCCACGACTACTCCTTGTCCACCCTGACCATGAATCCTTATCTCGTTTAACAATCATCTACCCCACTTTTT
>VGJH01000242.1 GCA_016867505.1 Candidatus Bathyarchaeota archaeon | reverse complement strand
TTAAGAAGGCCTGATAATATTTTTAAAATGATTGTTGCTGTTCACGTTTTTTAATCATTTTTAGTATCCAATAATCGTTGAAATAATTCATGATCGTCACTCCTGAGAAGAAGATGATTACTTCGTAATAGTAGCCTAATAGATGAATTAGGTAAAATGCTGGGATAAGTGAAAGGGTTTCAATAATCATTGTAGGTAAGGCTCCAAATTTTTTGAAAAGTCTTGAATTTATGGGGTTGAGCTCAATGCTTCTGTTGCTGTATTTCGTGAATGCTTCATGATTTAAACGGATTAGATCTATTCTTAGGACAATGACAATTATTGTGCAAGCTATCATGAAATAAAAATCCATTAGGCAACACCTTTCATTAATTAGATGGATTAATTATTTAAAATAAAAAGAATTTTAAAATTTTTTTATTGAATGTAGAGCTGTGGGGGCTCTTTTGGCATTATTGTCTCAACATTAAATATCCTTGCATATAATTGAGGGAAAAATCGTACAATATCTGTAAGCGATAAGAGTCCTACCAGTTCTTTCTTTTCGTCTCCACTTAGCACAGGGAGTTTCTTTATGCCATTGAATACCATTAGCTGGATTGCATTTTCTAGATCTGCATCTGGGATGGTTGTTAATAGTGGGGTAGTCATCACTTCATATACCATCAATTTACTTGGGCTTCTATCTTTAGATACGACTCGAGAGATTATGTCTTTTTCGTTAATGATGCCGACAGCTTCACCATCTTCAATTACTACAAGACTACTGACTTGAAGATGAGACATCATCCTCGCAGCCATCTTAACTGAAAGATCCGCGTCAACAGTGATTACATTCCGGATCATTGCGTCTTGTACACGAAGCCTCATAGATACCAGCTATGAGTGAAACATATTCTAAACTAGATAAATTAATTATGGATTATAAAACTATATTAAAAAAACATGACAACTCAAGAGTATTTATTTTCATAATTATTCAAAATTTTAATGTAATAAACTATAAAATGGATTAATTAATATAAAATCCTTTAATAATTGAATTGTGACCTAATATATTTTTATAGAAAATGAAAATATTTTAATATTTTTAAGATTCGTAAAGTAATCCACTCTCTCTCAATAAATTCTTTTTTAGAATTCACTACATTTCCTGGGAAATAACTTGTCTTCCATGAGCCATCATTTTCTTGATTGTTAATGAACCATTGAAGAGCACCTGCAATATCTGGATCAGTTGATGTAAAACCAAACTGTATCAAAGATTCCAGGCTCGTTATGAGGTTTGGCCACCAATGACCAAATCTAACCCAATAATGCTTATTTTTATAGCTTGAATATGTGTCTTCTTTGAAAAAACGAGTTTTTAATAAGCAGGCAGCATGAATTGCTTCGGGGTTTTTCCTCATAATTGTATGAGCTGCAAATGCTCTTAAAACCATATCAGTGCCCATATGGCTGAATGGCTTTGTTCTATCTGGTTCGATGGGATCAGATGGGGCACCAGTTAATGCAATGAGTCTTTTCATTCCACCGCCTGGAGGAAGGGTTTGGATTGGCACAGTCCAGCCTCCATCGTTTTGACGCATGGAAAGCAGCCAGTTTAATGCTAGATCGATTCGTTTGTCCTCTGCGTAGCCTGCTTTTATCAGCAATGAAGAAAATTCGCCAGTGTAATATGTTGCGTATTGGTTACCAATCATTCCTCTGAAATCACCGTCCAATGTCTGAGTTCCAAAAAGGTATTCTGAAGCAAATTCAATTTGTGGATGATTTTTGTTAAATTCGTATCGTCCAACTAGAATGCGGAGACGCTTAAAGGTTTCAACCATCTGTTTATGATAAATTGGGTAGCCACCTGGTTTACCCCATGAGCCATCTTTGTTTTGACCTTTTAGTAGAGTGGTTACCTCCTGGTTTTTTTGAATTTCTGATATATCTGGTACTGTTTCATTTAATAGGTCTCTTTGTGCAATGTACTTCACTGCTTCACTTGAGTTTAATAGGTATGGAATTGAGTTGATCCTTAACTTATTCTCCATCAGATTGAGTGTTTGATAATATTAGTTAAAAAAGATTCGGAAATCTCTGCTGGTAAAATTACGAAAAGTATATACTTTTAAAAACAATGGAGTTTTCAAGACTTTAATGTGATAATATTTGACTAAATATGGTAAATATATTATTGAGAATCCCAGGGTTGGAAAATTAGGTTTCGGAATTTTACCTGAAGGAGAAACCATGAAGGGGAGAACTCAAAGCCATACCTATGTTGAAGATGCTTTGGTTGAGGGAGCAAAAAGTCATGTCTTCATTTCAGGTATACATAAAATACCTGAACCAAACCCTTGGCTGGAATTCCATGTCCACCCCTATGACGAAGTACTCCTTTTCATGGGGACCGATCCTTATAATATTCCTAATTTAGGTGCAGAAGTAGAGATTATTCTAGGCGAAGAGAGAGAAAGCCACATTATTACAAAGACTTCAGCAGTTTATATTCCTGAAGGATTAAGACATTTACTG
>VGJH01000241.1 GCA_016867505.1 Candidatus Bathyarchaeota archaeon | reverse complement strand
ATTTGAAGAATTGGTGTCCTCAGTTTTTAAGCGCTCCCAAACTTGGAAGCCCAAAAAGATAATGTCACTATGTCACTTTATTTAAGACATTCACTATAGCTTGTTCAATGAATATGGGGTATATGAGAAGCGAAGAAATTCAGTATTGGAATAATTATGGAATAGAATTTGGTGTGCACACAATCACACATGACTGCCTTACAGAATTAGATTTTGAGGACATAAATCATGAAATTGTTGGATCAAAGAGAAGAATAGAATCCATTTTGAATAAGCCTATTAAAGCCTTCGCTTATCCCTTTGGGAAGGATGGAGATTACAATGCTTTAACTAAGTCAGGATTAATAAAAGCGGGATTTAAAATCGGTGTGATTTTTGAATCTGGGATAAATAAACCTGGTACAGATCCTTTAGAGCTTTATAGGATAGGTGTTGAGGACAACCATCGATTTCGTTTAGATTGCCACGGTATTACGAGCTTGTCACCGAAAGAGCTCGTAATTTTATTAAAAAAGTAAAACTATTTACCGAGTTAGAGAAAATAGTAATTATGCTGAATGAAAAAGAAATCAAGGATTGGTATGATCGAAAGCATCGTATTTTAGGAGAAAATGCATGGCGCCCCTACGAGGCATATCCGATATTTTTAGATTACTTAAATGTAACGTCAGGAAAAACATTATTAGATATTGGTTGCGGGACAGGATACCTACTTAAAGCGGCAGATCAAAGAGGTTTGGAGACTTACGGAGTTGATATTTCAGATGAGGCGGTAAAGATTGCTAAGAAGAATTCGCCTAACTCTAAAATTATTGTAGGAAAAGGTGAGGAATTAGAATTTCCTCCTTTATTTTTTGACTATGTAACCTGCATAGGGGCTTTAGAGCATTTTTTAGATATGGAACTGAGTATCAAAGAAATGTTGCGGGTTGCGAAAAAGGGAGCATTATTTTGTATTGTTGTGCCGAATATTAATTTCTTTGTCTGGAAAATTGGAGGCATAAAAGGAACGGAACAAAAGGATATTAATGAAAAATTACTGTCATTAAAGGATTGGAAGAATATCTTATTAAAAGAAGAATTTGAAATATTGAAAATATATCAAGATAAATATATTTTTAAGGCAAATAACATTTTTCAATCTTTAAACCCATTAGCAATCGTAAAGAGAACTATTTGCAAATCAATGTATTATTTTCTTCCTTTAAAATACGCTTATCAGTTCATTTTTATTATGGAAAAAGTTAAATAAACAATTTTGGATTAGATAGCAAGCATGCAACATCTCGATAATCAACCTGCCCTAGTTGAGCTGTTCAAAATAATCTGCCAATTGGCCACGTTTGCTAAAATGATATTGTTGCCTCGAATCCATACCAAAAGTGGATTTTGAATTTTCATAAATTTTGGTATGATGAAAAATAAAGAATTACAATGAAAAGACTTATTAAGAGATTTTTGCCATTAATAGATATTATGGTAAGCCCTTTTATCTTTCTAAGCGCAGTTTTGCTTTGCAACGTTAGGAAATGTATTATCCAATTTAGTGGACGAAGAATGCCGTTAAGTAGAAAAATATTTCTCAAGGTGGGTATGTTTCCAATTATAGATCATTATTATGAACCACTCTTCAATACAAAATATTTAAAAAAGTCTCTCAGAGAAGATAGGGCGCTTCCGGGCATTGATTTTAATCTGGAGGAGCAGTTAGATATTTTAAGCAGGTTTCATTTTAATGATGAGCTTATAAAATTCCCTTTAGAAAAACGAAAAGATACGGAATTTTACTATAATAATGAAAGTTTCAAGTCGGGTGATGCCGAGTATTTATATAATGCGGTGAGACTATTTCAATCCAAAAAAATAGTCGAAATCGGTAGTGGAATTTCAACATTGATGACTATCAATGCAATAAAACAAAATAAACTGGAGAATTCAAGCTATGGCTGTGAACATATATGTATTGAGCCTTATGGTCCGAATTGGCTAGAAAATACAAATGCTAAAATTATCAGAAATAAATGTGAAGATGTTGATAAGCAGATTTTCATTGAGTTGAATCAAAATGATATTTTGTTTATAGATTCTTCTCATATCATACGTCCTCAGGGGGACGTTCTTTTTGAATATTTAGAAATTTTGCCGATATTAAAGCCCGGGGTTTTAGTTCATATCCATGATATTTTTACACCAAAGGATTATCTTGACGAATGGGTGGGTGTTATGTTTTGGAATGAACAATATTTATTAGAAGCATTTTTAACATTTAATGATAAATATAAGATAATTGGTGCATTAAATCATCTAAAGCATAATTATTTTAACGAATTGTCTAATAAATGCCCCATTCTTAGAAATGAGCCAGGCCGTGAGCCCGGGTCTTTCTGGATTATGAGAAAATAACGTTAAAATGTCCATTAAAAGCGGAATGGGTATCACAAAATGTTACAGAGTGATAGACTTATGAGAAATATCAGTGATTGTCCATTCGTATCTATCGTAATTCCCTGCCGCAACGAAGAGAAATTTAT
>VGJH01000240.1 GCA_016867505.1 Candidatus Bathyarchaeota archaeon | reverse complement strand
GATTTTATCCAGCGCCTTCAGCCATTGAAGCATTTAAAGAAGAATTATCTAATTATGAGACATCAAAAGGAGCAATAAAATTTCCTATTGACAAGCCAATTCCCTTTGAGTTAATCAAAAAAATTGTTGAGTATAGAGTAAAAGAAAATTCGAAATAATTTGTTAATTCTTGTACAGAATCCTAGGTTAAGCAAATGAAGGCCCACGTTCGTAAACATGGGTTGCCTTCATGTTGATTGTTTCTGATGGTGGCAGAATCTCAATTAATTCATAGTTTCTAGTGCCTAAGCCATGTTTTTCAGCATATTTTGTTGCATTGTATGGACTTTTCAGTTTACCATAAAGACGCTCGAATGGATGCAATTTCTTATCAGGATTCAAGTGCTTGAAGTATGGTGGCACTTTATCTACAAGTAGTTCTTCTTTGCCAATTAGATCAATTGATGCCTGCTCAACAGCAACAATGTCTCTACTACCTACAACGCCAATGTCTGGGATAATCTGTGGCTGAACCACCCCCATGCAATCACATGTAGGAGTCATATCCATTAAGAAATTTATATGGAATATCTTGTCTTTATCATAACGTTCAAGGATTTTTTTGGTGCCAATGGCGATTATTTCTTGGAAGGTTTCAAAACCTTCAGCCTCCATCTTGAGAGAACCAACGTTATCATCAGCTTTTATGCATTCCATGCAGTTGGTGTTGTAGCATTGTCCTCTACTGAGAGATAGTGAATGTCTCCCTTTATCATATCTGATGCAACCATATGGGCAAGATTCAGCTAGCTTCAATGCGTGCTCAGGTGTACATTTACTTGAATCCCATGCAGGGACTGTGTTGAAAATCCCATGAATCTTTGAAAAGCGTGCATCTCCATTATAGCCTCCTACGCCAAGGTTCTTCAGAGCTGCTGCGTAACCAACATTATTCTGGGACTTAACATGGCTGAGGTTAACTAAAGCGTCAGAGTCATGTAAGACCCCAGCCATATTCATTTTGTCAACGTTTCTGTAATTAATTTCAGTCTCGTAACCATATAATTCCTTAATACCCGAAATTGGTATAATTGGGCATCCGCAGGTTTCTTGAGTGTAGCCCCTTTCAGCTGCATTGTAAACTGCTGAAGGGTTATCTGTTAAATATGGATATGCTCCAGTATCCTTAATCCTCTTAACAACTCTCCTAACGTAAAATGGTGGTATTGTCTGCGCTCCATCAGTGAACCCAAGATGAAGTTTAACAGCCACTTTATCCTTTTTTGTAAGAGTTGAAAAATCAAGTCTATCAATAATTACATCAAGTTTGTTAGCTAAGGAAGCAAACTGAGCAATTTTTCCATGGTTAATGGAACCAAAAAATACTTTTGATGAAACCATAAAAACATAAACAAAAATAATGTCTTTAAATCTTTCTTTGAATCCATTCGAAATTTTTAATTTAATATTGAGTAAATGAGATTTTAGCCTTTAATAGTCTATTTTGGTCACTTGTTTTATCCATAATTAAATATACTCAATTAATCATAACTTTCCAATAATGACAGAAGTTGACATTAATGCCTACAAAACCAGATGTATCTGAAATTAATCAAAAAAGCAACTTAATGTTAGTAACACTCGTCATTTCCGGAGCATCAGGGGCTATTTCAAGTCTACTTTTAGGTCTTCTCTTAATTGACATTGGTTCAACATTTAATGTTTCAGTTGGGATAGCAGGTCAATTAAATACTGTGACCTTTTTGGTAGCTATCCTATTCTCGCTATTGACAGGTTTGTTGAGCGTGAAGTTTGATCATAAACGTATATTGCAGATAGGAATCCTCGCTTACTCAGTTGTGGGATTAGGCTGCTTCTATGCCACAGATTTTCTAACAATGATGTTCTTCTACTCATTCACAGGAATTGGTATTGCATTAGGTAACACAATGATTTTTACTTTAACAAATTTATTCCCAACTGAAAAACGTGGTCAAGTTATTGGATTTATCATGGCTGGGATGTCGGGCTCATATCTTATTGGCACCATTATTGTACCTCAGTTAGTTGGTTTAGGGGGATGGAAGTTTGGATTTGTTGGATACCTTTTACCAATTTCACTGCTGTCGCAATTCTTAGTGATTATTGCTATCCCAAAAAGAACATCAGAAGAAGAATCAAATTATCCACAAGTTAAAGCAAGTGTAGGATTCAGATCTGTTTTATCTAATAAATCAGCTATATTCTCATTACTAGGATACCTACTTGCGATGGCTATGTGGGCATCATTAACTTATATGGTATCTTACTTCAGAGAATTTTACAAAATATCAATTGCTGAATCTTCTATAATACTTTTACTCGCGTCATTTGGATATATGGTTGGTAGCTTAACAAGTAGTAAGCTGGCAAAAAAATTTGGGAGAAAACCATTGATTGGTGCAGCAATTACACTCGCAGGAATCCTTCTCATACTTATTCCATTTTTACCAATAGTATTAGTTTCGGTAGGTATTTTTGGGTTAATATGCCTCCTAGTTAGCTGGATGGATACGTCATCAAC
>VGJH01000239.1 GCA_016867505.1 Candidatus Bathyarchaeota archaeon | reverse complement strand
TTCTACACGTTTCGTAAATTTAAATGATGAGGCTAGTTTTAGTTTTCAGAGCTATCTTGGATCAGGGTAATAGAGTTTTTATCATTTGTTTAGCCTGAATCAATTAATGGCTTCTCTGTTTTTGGTTATTAAATTTAAATATCTTTACACTAAGTTTACAGTGTCTGAGGCCTGTTGATGTTCGACCCTGTTTTTAGTAGAATATTAGTAGCTTATGATGGTTCAGAAGCTTCTAAAAGAGCTTTAGATACCGCTGCAAAGATGGCTGCAATGTTCAAGGGTGAACTAATAATACTTGCAGTAGTTCCAAGAGTCACAATGCCAATCATTACATCAACTGAAGTAAGTACCATGGATCTTGAAACTCAAGATTATCAAGAAAAAATGAAAGAAGCCTATTCACTTGCACTGGATGAAGCTGAAGAGGAAATGAAGGAACATTACCCACACATAAAAACTGAGGGAATCCTTGTAGAAGGCAGACCCTCTGAACTCATAGTTACAACCTCTGAAAGTAAAAATGCTAGCCTAATAGTTATGGGAAGCAGAGGAATCGGAGGAATAAGTGGCTGGATTTTGGGAAGCACAAGCCGTAAAGTAGTGGATCATTGCACTAAACCAATTCTAATTGTAAAATAACTTTCTTATTCCAACCTAAAAAATCAATGTCCCTATAAGATTCTCATCAATAATTTATTTAACTAACCATAATTGTATCTATGAATACTTTTGAAGAAAATTTGGATAACTTTTTTATTAATTATCAAGGGCAAGTACCAGGAGCTGTTATAGGATATGTTCATAATAAAAAAATTTTTACAAAATGTTATGGATTAGGTAATCTAGATGACCAAAGATCAGTAACAACTCATACAACTTTCAGGTTAGCTTCATTAACGAAGGCTTTCACAGCTGCCTGTATTCTTAAATTGGTTGAAGAGAATGCATTAAAATTAAACAATTGTATTAATGATATAATTGATGATTTTCCAGATTATGGAAAAAAAATTAGTATAAAGAACCTGTTACAGCATACATCTGGTTTAAAAGAATATCACGATTCAGGGTCATTAAAACAATTAACAGATAATGATGTTTTAAATCAGCTGAAAAATCTGAGAAACACCGAATTTACACCGGGAGAAAAATATGAGTACTCTAATTCTGGTTATGTACTTTTAGGCATCATAGTTAATCATGTTTCAGGGGCATCTTTACCAGATTTCATGCATGAAACAATTTTCAAACCATTAAAAATGGATGATACAGTATTATTCCTTGAGGGAAAAAACGAGATAAAAAACAGAGCTTATGGATACAAGTCAGGAATTAACGGCTTTAAGTTAAATGATCAGAGTAATGCAAGCGCCCTATTAGGTGATGGAGGAGTATATTCATCAATCACTGATATGATCAAGTGGGATCAATCATTATACACTGATAAGATTCTAAGTCTTGAGACATGGAATCAGGTATTTACTAACGGAGTATTGAATAACGGAGAAAAAACAGCTTACGGATATGGCTGGCATTTAATGGATTATCTTGGGTACAGTTGTATCTATCATTCAGGCTCAACAGTTGGATTCCGAAACTTAATTGTCAGAATCCCAGATAGGCGCCTTACATTCATTATCTTAACAAATAGAGATACGGTTGAGATTAAGTCAACTGATAAAAATTCATTGCTAGGAGCAAAAGAAGACTTATTCAAGATTTTTGTATCAAATTAATTTTTAAAAAAGGAATGAAGGTGGCAAAGTAATTTTTTTGATAGGTATCTTAGTCATCGCTTTAATTCTTTCCAGCTCAACCTCTTCATCAGGAGTAACAATGGTTATTGCATTACCTGATTTTCCAGCTCTTGCTGTTCGCCCAACACGGTGGAAATACATGTTGGGATCCGTAGGAATATCATAATTGATTATCCATGGGACATCATCAATATCTAAACCTCTAGCAGCCAACTCGGTTGCTATCATTAAACTGAATTTTCCTTCTTTGAATCCATCTAAAACTTGTTGACGACGTGCCTGTGTATAGTTACCATGCATTGCTTCAACACTATATCCTGCATTCTTCAAAGTATTTTGAAGTTCGTCAACAGTCACTTTCATCCTGCAGAATATTATGCATCGATCAATTTTATAAAAATCTATCAAATGTTTTAATGTGCCATCTTTCTCATAGGGTGGCACAAGAATGTAATGTTGAACTATGTCTGTTACGCCTATCTCATCTTTACTAACATTAACGAATTCAGCGTCAGGCATGTACCTGTTACTGATACGCATAGTCCGTTCATCGATTGTAGCACTCCAGAGGCTAATTTGTTTCTGCTTAGGCGTCTGTCGAAGAATATATTCAATATCATCAATGAAACCCATATCCAGCATGTTATCTGCTTCATCCAAGACGAGGACTTTAATCTCGTTCAGGGATAAAGTACCCCGTTTCATGTGATCAATAATTCGTCCCGGCGTCCCAACAACTATTGCTGGCTTTCTTTGCAGCTCGTTTATCTGCTTATCAATGTTTACGCCACCATAAACACTAACTGCCT
>VGJH01000238.1 GCA_016867505.1 Candidatus Bathyarchaeota archaeon | reverse complement strand
TCTTTAAACTATGCAAATACTGCAAAAGATTTAGCAAATACATCGAAAGCAGATAACAACTTAATTTATATCATTATTGGTCTAGTTGTTATCATAATCGTCATTAGTTACTTCTATTATAAACGTAAACCAGTTGAAAAACCCGCTATCACCATTCAAAAGGCTGAAAAAATAAACATAGATGTTGATTACATTACAAATAAGAATCCAGAGTTAAGAATGGACGATAAGGAAGTCATTAGGTTCATCGCAGAGTCTGGTGGTGAAGTGTTCGCGAATGAGATTAGGGATAGATTTGAGATTCCTAGAACAAGCGCTTGGAGAATGATTCGAAGATTAATCAGTTTAGGAATTGTTGAAGAGAAAAAAATTGGTGGGCAGAGCTTAATCAAGATTACTGAAAAATATAGAAAAGAAAAGAAACAATAAAAAACCGAAAATTAAAAGATACCTACATAGTATAATAGGTTGAATTGAAATGGTTGAATGCTGGCTTCCTTATGGCGACACTGAAGTCTATTTAACGGTTAACATGAAAGACTTACTAGGGGTCTCTGAACCTAAGATTATTGAACCACAAAATTTTTCACGGGAACTAATAAATAACTCCTTCAATAATTTGAAAGGCTCTAAAAAACTCGAAGAATTAGTGAGCCCAGATTGTGATGTTTGTATAGCACTTGAAGGTACCACCAACTCTAAAGTAGCTGTTGAAGTTCTCTCATATCTAGTTGATCAATTAGTAAATTTGATAGTGCCAAAAGAAAAAATCACCATAATTATTGCTAATGGAATAAGAGAAAGAAGCAGCAAAGGCATTATTAACGAAATTAAAAAATCCGAGAATCTAAAGAGTGTAAATCTTACGGAACGTGTGAAATCTACGAGTAATTACTCAGATCTTGGCAAGACACATCAAGGTACAATTGTACAAATATCAAAAATTTTTGCAGAAGCAAAAATAAAAATTGCTATAGGTGAAACCCATCTCGATAATTATACTGGATTTAGTGGTGCCCATACAGCATTACTACCAGGCTTAGCTTCAGAAAAAACAATCGAAGATAACAGGAGACTTTATTTTAAAGGCGATATTAAGCCTGGTGTTATAGAATTCAATTCATTAAAAGAAGATGTGATTGAAGCAGTTAAAATGATTAAAGTTGATCTAGCAATCAATCTTTTGGTGAATTCTAGAGGGAAGTTGTATAATATATCCTCTGGTTCAATTGAAGAATCTTGGGGTCAAGCTATCTATGAGTTAGGTTCATCATATAATTTTACTACTGAAACAGATCCAGATATTGTAGTCATTAGTGCTGGTGGTAACAAATACGATTATGATCTATACAATTCAATACCAGCATTAAAAACAGCTTCAAAAATAGTCAAAAAAGGAGGAGCAATCATTTTACTGGCTGAATGCCAAGAAGGCCTAGGTGTCGATGCCTTCACTAATATGGCTCGTATTGAGCAATTATCTGAGATTGAACGCAGGTACAGACTTGGTGCAGAAGCTGTACATATGTTAAAAACTTCAACCCAGAAGTCAGAAGTTGTGCTCGTGTCATCTTTACCAAAATATGTTGTTGATCAATTAGGGATTCAGGTGGCTAGAACTGTAAATATGGCTTATGAAAAAATTGTTGAAAATAGGAGAGGTAAGAGGACCTTAGTTATTCCACAAGGGATTCTAACTTACCCAAACAACTTTTAAAAGGGCTCAATAGAATTCAACCAAATTTAATATTAAAAAATGGAATAAGTATTCAAATTTTCGATTAATTTAAATTACTGATCATAAAAGCTATTGAAGCGTTCCGGTTTGTGTGCCAGGAGCTATAAATTAAGAACCTTTCAGGTTGAAGACCTTAATCGAGTCATGAGCATCAACTTTGAATGTCTTCCTGAAAATTACAGCAGCTATTTTTATAGAGAATTATATACAAAATACCCTGAAACTTTCATCGTCGCTGAAGCAGATAATGAAATCCAAGGCTATGTAATGTGTAGGATTGAACGAGGTTTTTCAAAACTTAAAACCTTTACACCTGCAAGACTTTTACATGTAGTCTCATTAGCAGTCCGTGAACCCTACAGAAGAAGAGGTATAGCAAAAAATATTATGATTGAAACAATGAAAAAAGGATCAGAAATTTACCAGACTTCAGAATGTTACCTTGAAGTCAGAGTAGGAAATGGTCCAGCTATAAGACTCTATGAATCACTAGGCTTCACTAAAACAAAACGGAATTATGGATACTATATGGATGGAGAAGACGCTTGGCTCATGGCAAAGTTTCTATTAAATGAGGAAACTCCAAATTTATAACATAATAAAGAATATTTGTAAATAAAATAAAAATAATTAACACATTTTCTTTAATACGTAATTATTTTCGGGGTATTTAATAAAATAATAGAAGAAGCACAAAAATTTTTGTAAATTTTAATAAAAAAGCTTTAAGAAAATAAGATATTTCTATTATGATTATTTTTTCCCATAAAATATTTACATGTTCTTTAAATAGGAGTAATTCTACTAAGTGTCGGACAATTAACTGGAGGTT
>VGJH01000237.1 GCA_016867505.1 Candidatus Bathyarchaeota archaeon | reverse complement strand
TAATTTAACTCGATTTAAGTATTCAGTTTTAATTTTATCTGCAGTGGCTTTTACATCTTCTGACATTTTTATACAGCCTCAGTTTTTAAAAAAAATTATGCTAATCAGTTATTTCATTTAATTACACTGTATCAAGTAATGAGGTGAAGCGGATCAAAGGACAAGTTCCATCTCTTTTATCTACCATATCATCAACAATAAAGTTGATCCACTGACCCTGGAACAGAAGCCAATAACTTTTCTCTGATTCTTTGATAATAAAAGCATCAGATTCATCAGATAAGCAATTAATATCCTTTTGAGTACACTGAATAACACAAGTAGCTACAGGATACTGAAGAAAACTTATCAACGTTTAGGCTCCTTCAGGATTTTTTCTATGATTTCAGATGCTTTTCCTTTAGTTAGACCCTCAATGCTGTAGCCTCTGCTCTTCAGTAACTTTGACTGTTTATCGGTGATGGGATCATCCTTCCACTCTGTTGAATCATTCATTTGTGTAGGTGGCAAAAGGATCTCCATAATCCTCTTAGCAGCGTACCTAAGCTCATTAACCTCATCTTCATTAAAAGTTTTACTCATAAGTAACTCTCCTTAAATTAGTCTGGAATAAATAGTTTAATCTAAGAAACTTCTTCCTTTTGAACTCAAAAATAGACTTACCAATGGTTTCCAACTCCATTTTTGTAGCTTGAAAAAACTTCCGCTTTATATACATCAGTTTCTTAGAGTAAATTTTTAATGGTTGAAACATTGCAATTCTCCTCATATTTTTTAATAAGTTTTAAAAGAGGAGAAAAACCAAGGTAACTTGGTAGTGGGCTACGAGATAGTGGAGCTGCAAACTTAACCATCTTTAAACCCCTACCTCCTCTTTTCGATTAACCTGAACCAGAGCTAATCGTATCAATCTACGACAAGTCTGAGAGAACCTCTCATCATTCCAAACAGACTGAAGTTTTTCAATCTCAGTTCTCAACTCTTTTGGAATGACTACTGTTATTGATGACAAAAAATTTTACACTTCCCTTTAAACTATGCATTTTAAACAATATAATATTAAGTATATATACTTTAATGATCATAAAACACTTCATAATTTTAATGGTAAAAAACATCCCTAAAAATACCCCCTATTATTCTCCTAAATTACTCAATTATATTTTCTTAATTTTCCATATATTTATACAATGAGTTATTTCATATAAATAGTAGTATAATCTCGTCATTAACAATAATATTACCATTCAAATAAAACATCTAAATAACATATTATAACTATACATCAAACATTTTATTTATTATATTATCTCATAATTTAAATTGCTTTTTAAATTATACATCTCTTAAAATATTTTATCAAATATTAAATTATCAACACTGAGTATAACATGTCTTATAACTGAATAATTGGAATAAGCATTTTTTGATTTCAACCATTTGAGTTTTAGACTCTTTTTCTAATCAGCATTTTTCTTATCACAGGCTACCAGTGATAAGCAATACATATCATTTTAAAAATGGCCTCAAAATTGATAAATAATTCTTTTAAACTGAAAGTACTAAATTATAAATTATTTTAAGGGATTTTTGTTAGTTCTTTTACCATGTAGGTGTGGTCAATATATTTTCCATCTTTGAATAACTCTTTTGGAATACGACCAGTCTCTTTGAACCCAACCTTCTCATACACGTGTCTAGCACGGTCATTTGACTCGAAAACACTTAGTGTTAACAGTTTGAGTCCCATGTCTTTGGCTTTTAAGATTAATTCATTCATGAGTTCAGTGCCTATTCCAATGTCACGGTAACCATTTTTAATTGCTATACCTAGAACACCGACATGTTCAGAGTAGCCTGTTTTCTTAGAGAATGATGAGTTGGCAATTACTCTTCCATCTACTTCAGCAACAATAATGATCTTTGTTCCTTTCTCAACATCAGCAAGTTGTTGACCTAACCACAATGCTTCTTGCTCCCTCGTCACTTTCTGATAAGCAGTAATCTGTGCCCCTTCATCAATGAGAGAGTTAATGAATTCGGTGAGGTCATCCAAGTCATCCCATCTAGGACTCCTAAGAGTTACAGTTCTACCATCTTTAGCTATGAAGGTTTTAAAAACTGTGCCAGTTTTCAAGTGAAACCATCATGTGAATGAAAAGTGACTGTTAAAATAAAGATTTTCATCAGCATTTGATAAAAAAAAATTGTAAAAATAGTCACAAATCCACAAGATTTCATAATATCTCTGATAAACCTCATCAACTCATAAAACAATTTTAAATCAACCAGGTGTATTCCATTGAAGATCACTAAAATTGAAGTTATTCCAATTAACCTTCCTAAGAAGAAGGTGTTAGCTATCTCTCGGTATGGGAGGTTGGGTGAAGGGACTCCCTTCGAGTTTATTTTAACTCGAATTCACACAGATGAAGGCATAACTGGAGTAGGTGAGTGTCCTCCTCTGCCTCCACTCTCCCCTGAGAGTCAAGGAGTCATAATAGAGATGATTCGACGTTGGATTGCGCCTAACCTGTTGGGCATGGATCCTTTTGATCTTGAGGGAATCT
>VGJH01000236.1 GCA_016867505.1 Candidatus Bathyarchaeota archaeon | reverse complement strand
TCCCCATCCAATGGCGCGGCACCAGGACGCGGGCGGTCGTTCCGGAGGGCATGGCGACCTTCTCAACCATCTCGTAGCCCTCCATGCGCAGGTTCACGGGTTTTGCCTTTCGGGACACTCTCGGCATAGTGCACTATTAGTGCACTGCATAGATATAAGCATGTCGATAGGGATATTAGCATGTCGATAGGCATGACTATGAAGGTGAACGCGGCCAAGGAGATCGGAAGAGAGGCAGCTACTATCGGTGGAGATCTATGATCTCAGGCCTTAACCGAAGAACCATGGATAAATATATAAAATCTTGGTCATCGGGGATTTGAG
Organism: Candidatus Bathyarchaeota archaeon; assembly: GCA_016867505.1. Classification (GTDB taxonomy): domain Archaea; phylum Thermoproteota; class Bathyarchaeia; order TCS64; family TCS64; genus UBA8941. The sequence continues at coordinate 2,247 of VGJH01000236.1, read as the reverse complement.
CGGCATCTACAATAATATTAGTATCAAAAATAAAACTCTTTTTCATTTATTCACCTTTGTTTGTTGATATTGACTTTTTCAATATCTCAATAGAATCTTCATAATCATCTTGAAAAAAACCATCATTGGGCCAATAGTTGAAAACGCCATTCTGATTACATTGGATTTCCTGTATTTTTGTTACATTATCACGTTTATCGAAATAATAGATCACAAACGATTTTGGATCTAATTTATTTTCTGCAATTCTTCGTTGTATCCTAGTGAGAATATGTTCAGAGTGAGTTTCTATAATTAAACAGATATTATGTTTTAATAAGTTAATGAAGAAATCGGCTAATTCTGTTTGAATCTTTGGGTTTAAATGGATTTCAGGTTGTTCGGTATAAATCACTTTATTCTCCGAACGTTGTTCATAAAAAGAATGTTGGAATTTTCGAATTAATAATTGGTGTTTTTCTGATTCCTTAAGAGAAAGATTAATACATTCTGTAATTATTGGCAATACCTGAGAAATACCAAATCCCACATCGGAAATATTAATCGAAAGGCGTTTATCTTTGACTCTTAATTGGTATATTTCACCTACGCCTAAAGGAACGATTTCAATTTTAATATTTAATTTCATTTTATATAAAGATTCGTTTATTAATTTAATTAAAGCTTCATGACCACCCCATTTATCATTCCAGAGCATTTTTTGGATGTGTTCTCCCTTTATTCCAACCGATAAAGATTTTCCTCCAGATCCAAAATAAATTCGCTCTGGCCAATTTCGTATCGGACCAACATAATGGATTCCTGTTAGAAATGATGAAATTTCGGTTAAACGTGTATTAAGTTCGTTTCCGAGATAGTTAATTCTTTTTAAAAGTTGATTTGATAAAGAGTTTGGTTCCATTGATTGGTGGAATTGTGTAAAATATCTATATCCCTTTAGCATATTTTGACGATCGAAGATTTCTTCTTCGAGTTGTTTTGTAATATCCTCATCTATTAATGCGATTTTTTCATTAAATTTTAAATTGGTTTCAAAAAATACCCTATCACCCAAAGTAATATAATCAAAAATTTTTACCAATGAAGAATGGTTGATTAATTCAAATTGTTTTGGATAACGGAATTTCTTATAAAATATTTGTTTGTTTTGTTTATTGATTAATCGAATTCCTATTCTTCTCTTTTCTGTTTGTTCAATTTCCAAAGATTTTAATCTCAATCCTGCAATAGCCATTGGGTTCGACAATTCCAGTTTCTGAAGTGAAATGTTTGGTTTTTTATATTTATATTGAAATTGTAATACTGTTTGGTCCTTGATTGATTCTTTTTCATCACAAGATTTAAATACGTATGAATTAAAAAACAATTGGTGTCGATTCTTTATATGGTCTTTATAAAATCTTTTTTTCGTGTATTCTTTGCTGCAAATATCACATCTATATGGCTTGTCAATATTTAGTTTGAAATAAAAGTTTATAATAATAGGTGTTGTTAATTTGCGTTTATGTATTAGATCGCGAAATTCTCCGCATTGAATAACGGGACCGTTTAGGACTAATGGAGTCGATGGATCTTCTGTACTAAAAGTTTGTTTCATTAGTAATAAGGATTGACCTAAGCTGCTTTTTCCACTACTATTTGCGCCGAGGAACATAGTAAGACCCGGAAGAGAAATTCTTCCTGAATCGAGTATCGATTTAAAATTGAATATTTCAAATGATTCAATTTCCAATTGCTAGCCTCCATTCAAATTTCCGACACCCGATAATGTTAGTCAAATCTATTAATCCCATATTGATCTCACTAGGGTGTATAGATGAATAAATCCATATACTTTGCGGCTGCGTCCAGCAATAGCCCGATAAGTATTTACGTACCCCCGATAGTATTTATCCCGGGAGAAATCGGGCAAAGGGCGAGGGAGTAAACGCAAGATGGAACGGGAGCGAACGGTCTAGGCCTGAGGTGGGATTAGCTACAAAATTTACCAAACATATCCCTCTTTTTTCGGGCGGTAGACGATTACTAGTAATAGCCTTTAAAATTGAATTAGCAGACGCTCATTTACGATTATCATTTCGCCGTCGATGAAAAAGCAGGAATCTTTGTAAAATGACAGGTAATCACGCCCGAGGCCATCTGGCCGGCCGGGTGTCGTTCCTCATGCCGCCGCCTTCTTTTTGGCTTTCTCCGGCCGCCAGAGCCGTTCCGCGGCCCGCTTCCTCTTCCAGTGCTTGAACTCGGCCA
>VGJH01000235.1 GCA_016867505.1 Candidatus Bathyarchaeota archaeon | reverse complement strand
CCACTTTTTATCAGCTTCAATAACTTTTTCCAAAAGTTCAATTTTATCTGGTGCGTGCCTTCTCTCCAGATTCTTACGAACCATTTCGGGATTTTCCCTAATAATTTTAATATCTAGCAATTTAGTCACGCTGCATATCATCATATACTTGATGAATTTAGAGATAATGGTTTATTAATAATAAAAATCTACTATGTTTTTCTTAAATATGATTTATATTTTTACCATCTTCAGTTAACTCTCTTCTTTTATTTGATACGCAATTCTTTTTATTAATAAAAGTAAGCAACCCATGATAAAACATGTCAAGTTATGAAATTGGTGCATTTGAAGCCCTTGAATGGGCCTGGCATATTCTTCGTACTCAAAAAGAACATAAAAGATCTCTCGATGACACTACAAAACAAATTCAAAATGCATTATCTATTATCGGGCATGGAAAAAATGTTGATTTTAGAAAACTAACCATTGAAATGAATTTAATATAATAAATTTAATAATATATTTAATATGAATGATTTATATCCAAATTTTCTTCTTTTAATTATAATATGAAAATTCATAAATATAGCCTCATAGAAGGAGTAAAAAATGTTACTGGAACTGCAATAATTATTGATGTTTTTCGAGCTTTTACCACGGCTTCTTATGTCATGGCTAATGGTGCAGAAAAAATTATTCCAGTAAGAAATGTTAGTGAGGCTCTTGAATTAAAACAAAAAAATCCTAGCTGGATATTAATGGGAGAAAATCATGGGGTTAAAATTAAAGAATTTGATTATGGCAATTCACCAGCGGATATCGTTAATGTTGATTTTAATAATAAAATTGTTGTACAAAGAACAAGTTCTGGAACCCAAGGAATTATTTTAGCTAAAAAAGCGAATGAAATTGTCCTCGGGAGCTTTGTTACTGCTGGAGCCCTAATTAAATACCTTCAATTACAGCAACCTGAAGAAGTCTCATTTGCAGCGATGGGTTGGGAGGGAATGCGAAAGTCAATTGAAGATGAGTTATTTTCTCAGTACATTGAAGGATATTTATTAGGTGTTAATCAAAATTTTGTTCAAATTAGGGAAGATATACGAAATTCTCCTGATGGAGCAAAGTTTTTCCAAAAAGATCAAACAGTGTTTAATGAGATGGACTTTCATTTAGCAATGGAATTAAATAAATTTAATTTTATACTTAAAGTAAATAAAGCTAAATATCTTGAAATCCACAAATATTTTATGAATTAATAATTTTATCGTAGATTTATAGAAAATCGCTATGTTTTACTAATTCGTTATAGAATTTATTTTATGGATCTTTATGCGTGTCTCCGAGATTATGATAAAGAACCCAGTAACTACAATTCCAGAGACGCCTGTAAATGAGTTAGCAAAAATGATGCGAGATAAGAGTATAAGCTCTATAATTTTAATTGATAAAGAGAAACCTATTGGAATAATAACTGAAAGGGATCTTGTCCATAGAGTCCTTGCTATTAATAGAAATCCTATTGTTACGAGAGCATTGGATATTGCGAGTAAACCAGTGGTTTCTGTCACACACCACATGGATGTAGAAGTAGCAGTATCTTTAATGAATGATTATAATATTCGACGAATCGTTGTATTAGATGATAAAGATAAAGTAATTGGTATACTTACAAGCGATGATATTTGTAGAAACCTTCAACGATTGAGTGAAGAGGTTGCAGTTAAGTTAATGTCCTTTCCTAGAAGGAAAAAAAATTAATCCCCTTTTTTTTTAAATAATATCATTTTTATTTTTCTTTTAATAGCATTCTAATTTCCTTTTCTATTGATAACAATTCTTCGAATTGTTTATCATTCAAGGAGATAATTGTGGATAATTCTAGGGCTTCTTGCTTGGTAAAGAAGTCTAGATCATCAATTTCAGATATTTTTACAGCGATTTCTGGTTGACAGCAGGAATATATCTCATTTTTCATTTTGGTTAATTCTATATATCGATTGATAACACTCTCATCAATTTTTTGGATTAGTCCCACTCTGTTTAAGACATTCAATAATTCTTTATAATGAGTTTCTCGATGTTGTGGATCAGCAATTTCACCGTAAGTGAAATGGAATATTTCTGCAGTTGCTTGATAATATGTTTCAATGAAATGTTCAATGCGTTCTTCTTTAGCAATTTCTACGAGACCAACTTCTAACATTTTTCTAATATGATGATAGATTGCTTGAGGAGTCATTTCAAGTTCGTCTGCAATTTGACTAACTGAGAGAACTCTAGCTCTTAACAAGTGAATTATTCTTCTTCTTGTTTTATCTGCAGCAATTTCAAAAGCCTTTGAATCTGTGAAAACTTTAACCGTTTTCATGTTAATGTCAATTAGTATAATGAATTCTTAGTATTTAATATCTGCGTTTTTATCATTAAAAGAAAGATTTTAATACTTCATAATAACCCATGTTTACATGATGAAAACATGGGTTTTAATAAGTTAAAGGCACAATTAAAGGGATTTAGTGAATCTAAGAAATCTAGTATGGATGAAATTTTAACATCCTCAAAAAATAATACTTTAATAAAATATTTTA
>VGJH01000234.1 GCA_016867505.1 Candidatus Bathyarchaeota archaeon | reverse complement strand
GAACAAGATCTTTAGGTAATCCCAGTTTTAATCCCAGTTCTCTCACCTCATCCTTATAGAGATCTCTTAATGGTTCAACAATTCCTTTAAATTCTATTTTTGTTGGCAAACCCCCTACATTGTGATGAGTTTTAATTGTATCTGCATTTTGAGTTATGCCTGATTCTATTCTATCTGGATAAATTGTACCCTGAATAAGATATTCTGCACCAAATTTTTTTGCTTCTTCTTCAAAAACTCTGATAAATTCCTCTCCAATTTTCTTTCTTTTTTCCTCTGGATCAACTATTCCTTTTAATTTTTCTAAGAAACGTTTACGAGCATCAATAACATTTATTTTAAATTCGATTTCATTCATAGCCCTTTTTACTTGTTCTGATTCATTGAAGCGCATTAACCCGTGATCTACATGGATCATGCTAATTTTATTTCCAAGTGCTATTCCAGCTAATGCTGCAGCTACGCTTGAATCGACTCCTCCACTTAACGCAATTATTGCCTTCCCATTTCCAACTTGGTTTTTAATTTTCTCTATCGCTTCTTTCACATTATCTATTGGTTTCCAGTTAGCTTTACATTTACAAATATTGAATACGAAATTCCTTAACATTAGAGCACCATTTTCAGTGTGATTAACTTCAGGGTGCCATTGTATCCCATAAATTGGCTTTTCTTTATGAATGAAAGCTGCAACGGGGGTAGTGTCAGTGTGAGCTATTGCTTTAAGGCTCTCTGGAATACTATACACTGTATCTCCATGACTCATCCAAATTTTTTCAACATCCTTGAGTCCCTCTAAAAGTCCAACTTTTTCATCAATGTAAGCAGTCTTTTGGCCATACTCTCTTAAAGCACCACTTTGAACTTTGCCACCATAAATGTTAGCCAATAATTGGTGTCCGTAACATAATCCAAGAATTGGTAAATTTTTTTCTAAAATTCTTGTATCTATTTTCAATGCGGAATCTGAGTTTACGCTAGCTGGACTACCTGAAAGAATAATTCCTTTAATTTTCATGATTTTATTTAGTGAATTGATATCTTCAATAGATGCTTCATTTGGTAAAATTTCTGAGTATACATTATATTCTCTTACTCTTCGTGCTATGAGATGACAGTATTGGCCTCCGAAATCAAGAATTACTATACCATCTGGAAGAGACTGACAGATCATTGATCAACACAATTTACTCTAATCTTTATGGCTTTTGTTAAACAATAGGTGCAACAATAACTTTTGTTGTGAAAACAATAATACAATTTCAGTTCAACTCTTATAATCAACTTTTAATTGTTACTGAATTGATTTAATGAGTAAACTATTAAATTTAGGGTAGCTTAGAAGTATTTGGTATTTCTGGGTGATTCTATGAGTGGCATGATTTTAGTGAGAGACATAATGGCGAAGAATGTCAAAACTGTAAGAACTGATGATAGTGTACATGACGCTGTTGTCAAAATGAATAAGTTTGATGTGGGAAGTGTCATTGTTACGAATAATAATAGACCCGTTGGGATAATAACAAGTAAAAATGTTCTTGAGCGAATTGTTGAACCAAGACTTGATGCAGGTGCTGTAAGAGCAAAGGATGTTATGAGTAGCCCGTTAATCACTGTAGAAGCTGATACAACACTAGAAGAAGCTGCAAAATTAATGGCTAAGAAGCATATCAAGAAACTTCCCGTAATTGATAAGGATAAATTAGTTGGAGTTCTATCAAGCAGTGACATAGTTAAGATTAGTCCAACACAAATAAGTATTCTTCAAGAGTTACTAAGAACTAGTTAGCTTTTATTTTATTATTTTTAAAAAAATTATGGGAGTTTTCTACCTGATCTTTTGAAGTAATCTTCAATTTCTTTTTTGAATTTGTCTGGAATAGTTCTTTCAAATGGGAATGCTGCTGCATTTGCTGCATACCTTGTTAAAAATTCTTCCATGAATATTCCATGTATCTCCAAAGCTTTTGGGCTCATCCACCTAATATCATCATCTCTACTATGCATGAGTGAGTTTGTTGGTGTTCCTCTTGAAAGAGAAACGCTTGGTATACCTATACCCGATAGTGAAGTGCCATCTGAAGAATAAACTCCTTCACTTACTGTATATACTATCCCAATTTCCTTTGATAACACTTTCACAGCAGAAGTTAACTCTGGGGGACCCATCGTTCTTGATGAGTTAGTGCCAATTAATCCACCATGAACATCAAGGTTAATGCATAATACAACGTTATCAAGTTCTGTAACAACGTCTTCTTTTTCCTTTTTTTGTGCTTCACTGGTTTCTCTTAATTTAGTTGCATAATCTCTAGAGCCTAATAATCCAAGCTCTTCACAACCCCACGCAATAAATCTCATTGTTCTTTTACTACCCTTCTCTTTAAAGACTCGAGCTAACTCCATCATTATTGCAGTACCGCCAGCATTATCTCCAGCTCCTGAAACTTCGAGAACTGTATCGTAATGGCCACCAATTAGAATAATTTCTTCAGGTCTTGTTTTACCTTTTAGTTCAGCGATCACATTTTGGGATTTTACGGTCATATCCTCAGTATGAGCAATTAAATGAACTTTTTTTGCATTTGAATTAATTA
>VGJH01000233.1 GCA_016867505.1 Candidatus Bathyarchaeota archaeon | reverse complement strand
CCAATAATATTTGATCCATTTTTTATCATTTTTCTATAACTCTTAGTTAATCCGAACCTATCAAGCCAATACTCCTCATAATTGTTATGTTCTTCAAAACGTGTTAAAATATACATAAAGGAGCCATACATGCTTGGTCCAACTAAATCGATATCAACAGATCCATAATAGGGATTAAAAGAAAATACAGCCCAACCACCTATAACTGTGGGGATTGGACCATGCATTTCAAACCATTCTGCTAAATTTTCAAGCTCTTTAAAAGAATAGGAAGATAAATATAGGTTATTTTGGCTCATTTTGGTAACTCCTTAGATAATTATAGGCTGCATCTTTACCTATTCCACTTGAAAATAAGTCAATTATTACTTGTATTTTATCACAGACCTTGTAATTGTCGATTTCTATAACATCCTTTAGAATTGAGTCTTGATCTGGTTTCAGAAAAATAACGGGTATGGGGCCATCACCCTTTTGGATTTTTTCAACAATCTTAAGATCCGATACATAAACATGAATCATAGGGTAAGATATTGTATACTCGTAATACCTTTTTAATCCGCTAAAACAAGTAAAACCATATTTAATATTATTATTTTTAAAAATGAAACCTAGATAATTTTCAATCATATTTACTTCATTATAAGCAACTCTCATTATTTTAGAATCTAGAGTATTAAATGGTCTGTTCATCGTTATATATTGAAGGAGTAAAAATATGTCTACTAATCTGTAATGTTTGTTTTCATTTTTAATAACCTCGATTTTTTTTAAAGTTTTAATTGTATTATTTATAGTAGTAATAGGAATATCAAGTTCTTTTGTCATTTTATTTTGAATAATGTTTTCATTTTGTATTATGTATTTGATTATCTTGTATTGGGATTTTGTTAGCTTCTTCATATCAACAAATAAATCAACTATCAGTAATATTTAAAATATACGAAAATAATTATTTGATACGATATTTATCGTATATTTCATAATATATTAATACTAAGTAAAGGTATAATCTTATCTAATTATTCTCTTTAGGTTTAGAAAACGTTCAATTTATCCCTAGATTACTATCTAGGAAAAATTAACGAACTTGTATTGAATTACCTTAACAGTAAAAATTGGTGGGGTGGTCCCTTAGATAGGATAGAGGGTGAGGCTGCTGACCTCAAGACTACCTGAACCGTAGCGTGGGTTCAAGCCCCACCCACCGCATTATTGTTTTAAAATAGGGTGACTTCCTTGTTACCTGAACCGTTTTACGAGGTTGCCATTCCAGCAGACATAGACACAACGCCAACATCTGCATTTACTACCACAACAACAGAATTATTTAAGGTTTATAGAATTTATGATATATAAAACTAAATAAAAAGAAGCAGTTCATTCATTTCAGATGTTGACATATTTTAGTATGATGCATGTAAAGGTATAAGTTTTGGGTGCTTGAATATAAAAAAATTAGTGGGCCCTCTTTATCATGTCATATGATTTTCTTTATTTTCTAATAGCTATTTGTCAATTAGAATAAAATATTTTGAAGGCGAATCATTTTGAATTGTTAAACTATTACTCAGTTTAAGACGATTAAGCGTCTTATGTATAAAATTAATCCCAGTATGAATGTTACTATACAAAAATAATATGCTAATAGGCTATTTGAGAGGCTTTGGAAAGGGTTTCCTGTTATTGGATAAAATGGATTCATCTCTCCGTAAAGGAAAGAATCTAATAAGACATGTGAATAGGCTCCAAGGAATGATGTAATCAGTATTGTTCTAAAGGATGAGCCTTGTTGAATTCTGAGCAAGGATAAAATTTTGTTAAGGTGATTTTTTGTGAGATTAATTAGTAATGCGGTAGTAATCGCTAATATTGCTGCTCCTAAGTAACTGTGGAAAAACCCGTGTAATGGGATTTTTAGGCCAAAAACTAGGATAATAATCGGTTCAATGTCAACAATTACGTTTGAAATCATCAATGCTGTGAAATCGAGGTGATGAAAAAATAGCATGCTTATGAATAATGCTGGGCCAAAGTGCAATGGTGTGAATGGCAACTACTCGATCAGGTATTATCTCTTAAATTTGGTTTATAAAATATTTTGCAGGCTTTTTAAAATAATTGATGTTTATTTTAATATTGGTTTGAAGATATTAGTAATTAGTTTATGTATTATGAATAGATTAAGATTATATTTGATGATTGGGAGTTAGTGGTGTCGGGGAAGTGTAGGATGAAGCTTAGATCTGGAATTTCTACAATGATTGCTTCGATCCTGTTAATCGTTATGGTTGTTATGGCTGCCTCCTTAGTTTATGCTTATACTATGGGTTATGTTGGTGGGTTTGGTGGCCAGAAGCTGCTTGGGGCAATGGTGTTGGACGCAGTTACAATAGAAACCGACTCGCCTAACATGATTGTTATGGTTAGGAACATCGGGAATGCCCAGATTGAGGTGTCTGATGCTTATATTAATGGGGAGAAAGTGAATGTTACGTGCTCTCCCAACATCGTATTAGAGGGGAAAAGCGGCATGGTCACAATCACTCGGACAGACAACTTTTCTGCAGGAGTAACCTACTCAGTTAAAATAGTCTGCAAAGAGAGTGTCCAACTGATG
>VGJH01000232.1 GCA_016867505.1 Candidatus Bathyarchaeota archaeon | reverse complement strand
ATTACGCCTAGGGTGTCTACTCCAAGAGAAGCCAGTGACTGGGCAAAATGGAATAATAGGCATGTATTTTATGGTGAGTTTACTAATTATGCTTTGCAGCGTTCTAAAACTGATGAAGCCATTAAAGCATGTTCAGCTAAAGGTGGAGTCATAGGTATTACACCCTACTTCTCGAAGAAGTCTGGTAAAAGCACTCTCACTGATGACATTCTTGATCAGATTGATTATACTGTAAATCTTGTAGGAGCTGACCATGTAGGTTTTGGCTCAGACATCGATTTTAACAGCAGTTTAGATCGTCAAGCCTACATCAACAAATACCCAGAAACCGTAGATGTGACTTATTTCTCAGCAATGGATAAGGATTGGGGGTATGGTTGGCTAGAATTTATGCCAAACCTGGCAAAAGGATTAGTGGCTCGAAGCTACAGTGACTCAGAGATTAAAGGAATTCTGGGTGGGAACTGGATTAGCTTATTTGAGAGGGTGTGGAGAGCTTAATCAGCGGCTCTTCTCAATACTTTTCCTGGTTTGACTTTAGTCAATTTACCTTTTTCAACAACTTGTACTCCTTTAACAAAGACATGGTTTATTCCTTGTGGATAATTTCGGGGTTCAATTTCGTTGCTTTTATTTTTTAGATTTTCGAAATCCATTAAAACTATATCAGCGTAACTGCCTTCACAGATGGTTCCTCTGCCCTTTAGTCCATGGATCATGGTAGCTTTAGTTGAAGTTGCTTGAACCGCTTCTTCTAATGATAGTGTTTTATCTTGTTTCACGAATTTTTCGAAGAATATCGGAAATGCGCTATATGTGTTAATTCCTGGGATTGTGTATGGTGGGTAAGGAGATTGATATTCCTTGTCAAAAACTCCCATCAAGTCTAGTCCAAGGCAGCCACATGGGTGCTTATAAAATAAGTAATATGTTTTGGGATTAACATTCATAAGTCTAATTCCTTGTGAGTCAGGGTCTTCAATTATTAAGTTAAACCAGACTTCTATTGGATCAATTTTCCGTTCAACTGCAATTTGGCTCAGGCTCTTGCCATCTAAGCTGCTGTTGATATGTTTTACTACAATGGTGTTTTCTACCCATTTGGGATTAGTGAATGGATTATGTTCTACACTGATGTATAGCTTACCTGTTCGAATAGCATCCATAATTTCTTCCCTAAACTCCTTGACTTGTAACCATTTAGCTAATTCTTTTCTACTTCCCAATTCTCTTAGCCATGGGCTGAGCACGCTGCTTAGGTATGGAAGTACGCTGAATCCGCCTTTAGTGTAGAATGGTATAGTATTCCATGTAATGTCCAGTTTGTTTATTGTATGACTGGTTATGGTATCAAAGGTTGCCTTGAGAATGGATGCATCAACTTCGTCGGTAGCTTCGGGGTAGATATTCCATCCTGAATCAAGGTGTGCAAAGTGTAGTCTCACGCCAGTTTTTTCATAAACCTCGACGCATTCCAGCATTGAAGAGATTTTGGGTATAGTAACTCTTCCAACGAGTGAACCTCTCCTTCTACCTGTGCGTCTCCAGTGAGGGCTGTAGACGCCATTATATTCTTTTAGCTGAGTTACTGCTTCAATTATTTCTTCTTGGGATGAGAAGATGTCTGGATCGTAATCAAGTCCTGCACTCATCCCGATACATCCATCTCTCATTGCTGAATGTATTATTTCATGCATCTGCTCCCTTTCTTGTTTGGTTGAGTCTCTTTCATAATTTTTTCCCATAACATTCCGTCTAATTGTGCCATGTCCCACTAAAGGAGCGAAGTTAACTCCGAAACCTGTTTTTTCAATATGTTTAAAAAATTCTGCCATAGTCTGCCAATCAATTGTCCACCCATACCTCTCCTTCATCCATGCATTCACTTGATCAATAGGGTAAGTTGATTTTTCGGGAGAGAATTTGAATGGCGAAATCTCCATCTGATAGTCGCTAAGCATACCTGGGAGGCTTATCTCGTCAGTAAGTGGCGCAGGAGAACCACCACATTGGCCGCCTATGAATGTTGTAACTCCTTGCATAACGTAGTTTTCGCAGTATGGGTACCATAGGATGTTTCTTTCTGCGTGGCTATGAGCATCGATGAAACCCGGAAGGGCTTTTAACCCTTTAGCATTAATTATCTTAATTGCATCTCCCTTAATATTGCCAGTTGAAACAATTTTGTCATCTATAATTCCAAGGGATCCAACATACTCTTTTTCCCCAGTTCCTTCTGTTATGGAAGCATTCTTTATTATGACATCATATTCAACCATGTTTAAAGCATCATTTTCAAACTAGTATAAAATATCAACGATGTAAAAGAATAAATTTGGAATTGGAAAAAACTAGTAAAGATATTTTGTAATGTTTTAAGAATCAATAATTTTTTTACCAAAAAGCGATTGGTATTTTCAGTTTGATGGCTTTAGTTGGGCACTCTGCCTGACAGATGAAGCATATTTGGCATTCATTAGGATATTTAATTTTAGGTACATCATTTTCCCAGGTAATAATGTCTAGTGGACATAACTCGTAGCACTTTTTACATTTAATACATTTTTCGTAATCAAAATTAATTGTCATGGCTTAACCTCCCTTACTGCTTCGTATTCTTCGCGTGTTGGAGGCCTCTGCTCAACTG
>VGJH01000231.1 GCA_016867505.1 Candidatus Bathyarchaeota archaeon | reverse complement strand
TTTTGAATGTTGCTGAACATGTATTTCGATATTTCCGGTATGTTGCTTCTTAGTGGAAGAATATGAGCATTTGCAGGTAAAATATCATCGGTGGTGATATTGTCACCTATTTTCAGTAAAACTTCTCCTAAAAATTTGTGGGGTATTTTTTTAAAAATTGGGAAAGGTTTAATGTTTTTTCCCTTAATTACATGGACTTCGGTTGGTTTTTGTGAGGGAGAAATTAGTAAGTTATTATTTATAATGAATTTTTTAGGCATTTTTATTTTTGTGTTAAATGATTTTTCTCTTGGATCAGTTATTTTTCCAAATAGTGCTGAAACAGCTGCGGTTTCTGGACTAACTAAATATGCTTTAGCATCCTCGGTTCCGCTTCGTCCTTTAAAATTTCGATTAAATGTTCTAAGGCTTATTGCACCTGAAGAAGGCGCTTGCCCCATACCAATACATGGCCCACATGTACACTCTAATATTCTGGCACCTGAATCAATTAGACTGTTTAATTCCCCGGCTTTAATTAAGTGTTGAAGTACTTGACGAGAACCTGGTGAAATAACAAGACTGACTTCCTCATTGACTTTGTTATTTTTTAAAATTTGAGCTACAATTAAAATATCTCTTAAACTTGAGTTTGTACAACTCCCAATACAGACTTGATCAACTTTTAATCCTTCAACTTCTTTCACAAGAGTAACATTTCCAGGGCTATGAGGAAGAGATATTAGTGGTTCAACTTCATCTAAATCAATTTTAATAATTTCTTCATACTTTATATCAGGATCCGCTTCAAGTTTAATCCAATCTTCAATCCTACTTTGTGTTTTCAAGAATTTTTTAGTCATATTATCTGAAGGAAAAATGCTGGTTGTTGCACCGGTCTCAGTGCCAACATTTGCTATAGTGCTTCTTTCAGGGATGCTTAAAGTTTTAACGCCTGGGCCAAAATATTCTAAAATTTTACCTACCCCTCCTTTGGTACCTAATATTCTTAAAACTTCTAATGCAACATCCTTAGCTGAAACCATTGGTTTTAATGTTCCAGTTAATTCAATTCCAACAATCTGAGGCATTTTAAATGTGAAAGGTTCACCAGCCATTGCTGCTGCAACATCTAAACCACCCGCTCCAATAGACAGCATTCCAACACCTCCGGAAGTTGGTGTGTGGCTATCACTCCCAAGCAGTATTTTTCCTGGTTTAGCAAACCTTTCTAAAAAGACTTGATGGCATATCCCATTACCTGCCTTCGAAAAAATAAGTCCGAATTTTGATGAAAATGATTGTAAATATTGATGATCTTCCATGTTTTTATAATCTTCTTGGAAGGTGTTATGATCGATGAAGCAGACACTTAATTCTGTTTGGACCTTTGAAATTCCAATTGATTCGAATTGAAGGGCTGCCATTGTTCCTGTTGAATCTTGAATAAGTGTATGTGTGACTTTAAGTTCGATTTCTTCACCAACCTTGAGTTTGCTTCTTTTTTTATGATGACTGATAATTTTTTCTACAAGGGTTTTCCTCATTATTAATTCACCCCAGATTTTACTGGCGAACAAATTACTTGATGATCCAATTCAGTACATTTTTGTACAAGTACAGGGAAAAATTCATGAATCATTTTTAATATTTCGATATCACTGATTGTCGTAATCCTTCCTTCGTCATACATTTTAGATATTATTTCCACCATTTTAGCTATACCCAGATCATCTTTTGGTATCCATTCGGCTCTAGGTAAGCTCAATAACTCGTTGACTTTCCAAGCAACACCACTAGAACCAGAATATTGACTAATCACTGAGCTACAAGGTTTATTTAATATTAATTTAAAATCGTAGGAAGTATAAACTTCAGGATGTTTAATAATTCCATCAGTATGAACCCCAGCCCAGGTAAGATTAAAATTCTTACCGATTAAGGGATAAAACTCTGGAATTTTAAATCCAATTTGAGTATAATAATCAGCAATCTCTTTTATTACATGAGTATTAACAGATAGATTAGGTTTTAATTGTAAAAGTTGAAAAATCATTCCCTCAATAGGAGTATTTCCCGCCCGTTCTCCAATGCTTAACAGCGTACCATTTACTGCAGAGCACCCATACATCCATGCTGCTGATGAATTAGATACACTTAAATGAAAATCATTATGCCCATGAAATTCAAGCCATTCATAAGGGATGTTCGTCTCCGTTATGAGCGTATGAATAATTTTAGGGATGCTTCTTGGCAACTTAGCATTGGGATATGGTAAACCTACACCAAGTGTATCGCAGATCCTAACTTTAACTGGTAACCCATATTCTTCAGATAATTTCATTAAACGCTCCGTAAAAGGTAAAATTACACCATTAAAATCTGATCTAGTCGCATCCTCCAAGTGGCAACGAGGAATTATCTCTTTTTTCAGACATTGCTCAACAATATTTAGATGATTATTAATTGTCTTTTCACGAGTCCACCCAAATTTAAAAAAAATATGATAATCACTTAAAGAGGATAGAATGCCAGTCTCAGTTATTCCTGTGTCTTTTAGTAAATCTAAATCATTTACATTCGCGCGTATCCATCCAGTAATTTTTGGATATTCGTAACCTAACTCATTACATTTCTTAACAGCTTCTCGGTCTTTTTTATTATATAAAA
>VGJH01000230.1 GCA_016867505.1 Candidatus Bathyarchaeota archaeon | reverse complement strand
TCTAAAGTTTTTTACATGTATAATGATCATTGTACATCATGTACAAAATCGACTTATCAAAAGCTCAGGAAGAGGAAGCTGTACGGATTCATCGTGAAGCGGTAGTTGTTGATACGCATTGCGATACTTTAGGGGGATTAATTCAACCTGCTCAGCGAGGAGTTGCACCAAAAAGGTTAGGTGAAGTAAGTGAAAAACGACAGGTTGAGATTCCTAAAATGCTTGAAGGCGGACTTGACTGCCAAGTCTTCGCCATGTATACTGGAACTCAAGAAGCGCAGATGGATGCGCTTTTTAAAGCTGTGAAAATGGCTGATGCGTTTTATCAGGATGCTGAAACTTATTCGGATAAATTTGTAGCAATAACTAAAGTTGATGAAATTCTGCAAGCACATAAAGCTGGGAAAGTATCTGGTGTTCTCAGCATTGAAGGCGCTGAACCTCTAATGGGTAATCTTGGAGTCATGCGTATCATGTATAGGTTAGGGGTTAGAATGATCAGCTTTACCTGGAATTGGAGGACCCCCTTTGCTGACGGTTTAGCTGCTAGGAGAACAGGAGGCAAACTCACGGACCTAGGAGTACAGGCGGTCCAGGAGATGGATAAGCTCGGTATCGTCTTAGATGTTAGCCACATAACGGATTCATGTTTCAATGATATTGCTGATCTTAAGAAAACACCATTCATAGCAAGCCATAGCAACTGCAGAGCTCTCTGCGATAACGCAAGGAACCTCACAGATGACATGATAAAAGCACTAGCTGCAGATGGAGGAGTATTGGGAATGAATTTCCTCACAGGTTTTGTAGCGAAAGAAGGAGCTAACCTAGAAAAAATGATTGACCATGTAGACCATATAGTCAAACTAGTTGGCCCAGATCACGTTGGTCTTGGTGCAGATTATGATGGTGGAGGAGGGTGCCCAGGATTAGAGGACTCCAGCAAATTACTCAACTTCACCAAAGAACTAATACGACGTGGCTATGAAGAAGAAGATATAAAGAAAATTTTAGGTGGAAACCATCTTAGAGTTTTCAAACAGGTTTGGAAGTAGCACATTAAATTTTTTATCTATAAAATTTTTTAAAATAATTCATTAGCCTTAAATGGTAGCTTTTAACTGCTTTTTCAGGTGTAAATATTGCCAACTGCGGGGAAAGTCTTTGTCTCAACTTTTTACAAAACAGTCACTGACATTTCTGCATCTCTAGAAGGATACAAAGTTGAGGAAGAGTATGTTGAAGGAGATTTCAAAGTCAATTTACTAACAGAAGTGGCAAATATTAGTATAAATGAAGGAATACTAACAGGCTTATACAGTTTTGATCACATCGCCTACAATTATCATCGTGGCAAAGTTGCTCCAACTGCTGTAACAAAAGAGGTTCTATTCAGTATAAACGAATATGATGGACGAACCTATCTAGCAATAGTAGACAAAAAAGATGTGGCAAACAGGACAGCAAATAGATTATCTGAAATTATTTTCGGCGAAATGGGAGTAATAGTCGAGGCACGCATTCTTCCTGAAACACTTAAGAAATTTCACCTAGAAAATCCAGAATCAACTAAAGTAATATTCTTTGAGAATATGGATATACCAAATATAAACAAATTAAGTCTTTATGGTCCAGATGTTGTTGATACAAAACTTTTCAAAGAATATACTAAAATTGGTGATCCGTGGTATATTCTGACAAAAAGCAAGAAATTTGGTAACACTGTTGGTCTTGTTAGAGATGGTTCTGTGACAATATTCAATTCAGTTGATCAAGCACAATATCTTCAATATATCAGAGATGAAATAGTTCCCATGACACAACCACCTAGATCCAGGGAGGAGTAATAATGGTTGACAAAGTTCTTGATTGCACGGGATTGTTTTGTCCAGAACCTGTTTTTCGTACACGATTAGCCTTGGATGAGATTGAAAAAGGCCAAAGCATTGAGGTACATGCTGATGACCCTGCTGCTTATGAGGACCTACGAAGGCTTGCTGAAAGATTAGGACACGAAGTTATCAGCTTAAAAAAAGAAGGCGAAGAGACAATTATCATTATTAAAAAGAAGTAAAATTCAATCATTTTAATAAATTATCAAAAAAATATTAAAAAATATTCAAATGCTCATTAACGGAGCCTAATGATTTAATAATAACTCATCATCAACTCGTGGAGTAAGGGATCACGAATGGCAGGGAACAAAACCGCTCAAAAAGAACTCATTCCAAAAGAAAGCTTCAGTGAGTGGTATGATAATGTTCTGCTTGAAGCCAAAATTGTGGATGATAGGTATCCGGTTAAAGGATTCACTGTCTACACTGGATGGGGCTTTAGCATAGTTAAACGCATCATTTCGATGTTAGAGGAAAAACTTGAAGCTTCAGAACATGAACCAATGCAGTTCCCAGTAGTAATTCCTGAAGATGCTTTCCAAAAAGAAGAAGACCACATTAAGGGATTCAGTGGCGAAGTGTTCTGGATAACACATGCTGGAGAAAATGAACTGGAAAGACGCTTAATTCTAAGACCAACAAGCGAAACAGCCATCTACCCAATGTTTAAGATGTGGATCAGAAGTCACGCAGATCTCCCAATAAGAATGAATCAGACATGCAATGTTTACCGCTATGAAACTAAAGCAACTAGACCCCTATATCGTGGAAGAGAAT
>VGJH01000229.1 GCA_016867505.1 Candidatus Bathyarchaeota archaeon | reverse complement strand
TTACCATCAAATAAACTGATTCCGCTAGCTCTAATTTTTGCACTTCCATGTTTACCAGGTTTACTTTTTTCAATATCAACAATCTGGCATGGTTCGTTATCGATTAGAGCGTAACTACCAACCTTAAGGTCACCTGCTCTAGCATTTTTGTAGGACATCATTATTCACCAATAGATTTGAAAAGCTTTTGAGTTCTGATTGTATAAATCTTATGCAAAAAAGCCCTAATAACAACATATAATACTATTAATTAAATATAACAATTACTAATATTACATTAAATGAAAAAAAATTTTCCAACATCAATAGCTAATTTTGCAGTAACATATAAGTGTAATAGTCGTTGCCAAACATGCAATATATGGCAAATAAAAAAAAGTGAAAAAGAACTCAAAATCGACGAAATAAAATCCTTCTTTAAAGAAAATAATCGCCTCTTATCTAGAGTTAAATCAATACAATTGACGGGTGGTGAACCATTTCTTAGAGGAGATTTAATAGAAATCATAATATTAATTAATAAACTTCTACCAAAATGCAGTTTTTGGATACCATCAAATGGTTATGAACATCAAATTATTTACGAAACGGTTAAAAATCTCTTTAAAATATTACCCAAAATAAATCTTGGAATCACCATCTCTTTAGATGGAACTTCAAAAACTCACGATTTCTTGAGAGGAGTTGAAGGCAGCTATTACAACGCACTTACAACAATTGAGGCTTTAAAAAAATTTAAAAACATATATAAGTTCAAATTATCGATTGGTACAACAATTACTCCAATAAATTTCTCGGAAATACCTGAAATCTTCAGTATTGCTAAGAAAAATAAATTGGATTATAGTATTAGGATAGCACATGAAAGTAAAATTTATTATCATAATAAAATTGTTGATATGAAGATTAATAAAAATAATTTTAATTCGATCATTAAAGATATTACTAATTGGCAAATTAGTCAAAAAGGTCTGTTTAATTCTGTTCCAACAGTAGCATATCTTAAAGGATTAATTAATCATTTTCAGGATATTAGAGAAATTAAATGTAGTGCAGGAATTGATTCTTTTTTCATTAATCCATACGGAGACATTTTTCCTTGCATTTTCTTTGATAGATATTTAGGTAACATAAAAGAAAATACTTTTCAGGAAATATGGTATTCAAAACAAAGTCAACAAACAAGGTTAGAAATCGATAAAATGCTATGCCCAAATTGTTGGATTGAA
Organism: Candidatus Bathyarchaeota archaeon; assembly: GCA_016867505.1. Classification (GTDB taxonomy): domain Archaea; phylum Thermoproteota; class Bathyarchaeia; order TCS64; family TCS64; genus UBA8941. The sequence goes on along the minus strand of VGJH01000229.1, from coordinate 1,447 downwards.
TGTGAAGCTTATCGAGATATTATGAAAAATAAATTACATCTAATACAGACTTTTTTATCCAGTTCTTTTTATTATATGGTAACCAAACTGGGTTTTAATTGGTTCAGTAATTTCGCCAATTTTTAATGCAAAGGCAGCTTGCTCAAATTCTCTAACCATTTGACCTCGACCAAACTGTCCTAAATCTCCTCCTTTTTTACCCGAAGGACATTGGCTGTATTTTTTAGCTAATGAAGAAAAATCAGTCCCAGATTTCAGTTCATCAAGAACTTTTAGTGCTTGAGACTGTTTTTCAACTAGAATATGGGATGCACGGATCTTTGACAATATTATCATTAAGCAATAATAAGTCAAAATAATAAAGATTGAGAGTTAAAGATATTAATATTTAATTTTATAAACAAGGACAAACCCAAACTGAGATTTATAAACCAACTCATAATGAGTGGTATCTTCCATCCTGTGCATTAGTCTACTTATTGTTGAATTAGTGTATAATGTAGAGTACGCTACTGGTCGATCACTAGAATCATATATGTAGAAGTCTCTCTCGGAATACCCAGCAATTTTTGCCATTTGACCCCACTTTCCATTATCACCCCAAGGATATTCTTGTGAAGGACTGTTTGGATTAAAAGTAATAAAGACAACAGCATAATCGACATCATATTTTTGCATTAATGGGAGAGATTCATTATGGGGTAACATCATCATTTTAGCTAAATTTTCAATTTGAGTAGAATTACTTGTAGATCCATTTGCTAATGTAGTTTTATTCGCCATTGTTTCTATCCAATATCCATAATCCCACCAAGAAGCAACTATGGCTTCAGAAGGCAAGTTTTCCTTCATCCAAGATAATGCTTGGATCCAGTCAGTAGTATAGTTAAGATCTATAGTAGCTGTATTAGTACCATTAGATAAGGTTAAAACAAACTGGTCCCCAATTTTGACCACGTGTGTGCCATTACTCATTAGAGGAAGATTCCCACTTGAAGCAAGTGACCCAGGTTGTATTGCTCTACTAATAATAACTTGACTATAAGGTACTATAAATAAAGAAACAATTAAAATGAAAATTAACCCTAAACGTTTATTCATTCCTACAAATTCAAAACGTTTTCTTTGTTTTTTATCACTTTGAATTGGTATTTGAATATAAATTGATTTTAGAATTTCACTTAAACCATATGCAGCCATTAAAGATGCTGGAAAGGCTAAAAGTAATTTTAATCTAATTAATGTACCAGCAAAATAAAGACAGGTTATTAGGAATAATGAACTAAAAATATTAACATCTTCACTCTTTCTTAAAGAAAAATAAAATCCAATTATTGAAAAAAATATAATTACGCCAAAATCATAGAAATATGAAGACCATAATGCAACAGCATGTTCTGCAACTGACGAAAAAAGTGGACTACCTTCTTCAAAGGGAAATATTACT
>VGJH01000228.1 GCA_016867505.1 Candidatus Bathyarchaeota archaeon | reverse complement strand
GCTTTCCGATTTTATGTTTTTCCAATTTTATTAATGACACTTATTTTCACCTTTTTTATTCTACCACAAACTTCTAACACTATATCAACTGTGGAAAATACAGGGTATATGGATTTATTTAAAAAAATTGTTGGGTATAGGTCAGCTTTAGCATGTCTACTAGGATCAATTTTGACTACTATTGCTTCAGGAGGCATCATTTGGTATTTTATATCCTTCTATAAAGAAACATTCGGTATCTCAACAGCAATTGTTGGCCTTATATGGTCTGTAAATACATTTGTTAATGTTGTGGGTAGTCTGCTATGTGGCAAGATTATTCCAAGGTTTGGCAACAAGTTTGTTACATATGTTTCCTCAATTTTTATTGGGCTTTCAATTGTATTTTTAATACATGTTCAAAACTATTTATTAGCAATTGTTATCGGGCTTTTTTTCCCTTTTTTTAGTGCTTTATGGGGTGCAAGTTCTAATGCTTTAGCACTTAAACAGGTTCCAGAATATAAGGGTGCTATGATGTCTCTTAATATGGGGGCTACTCAGTTGGGTAGGTCGTTGGGATCTTTTATCGGTGGTGTTGCTCTTAATATTGGTGGATATAGTTTGATGGGTATCACTTTTTGTATAGTTAGTTTACTAGCTTTTTTAATTGTATATTTCATTAGCTTAGAGAATTAATAATCGATTTTAATGGTTTTATAAATTAATTAGGTAAATTCATTTTTTATTAAAAGATTAGCTAATTTTTATCCTTTACTAAACATAATTTTTTTTCTATAACCTATATTTGGGTATTAGATATTACGAGTTTTATTTGGGATATAATTTATTGGATCATTAATCGTAGGTTTTATCCTCAGTTCATACTAGATTACTTTCAGGTGAATGATATTGGTAGAAGCAGAGTTGTTAAGCACTCTACAATCAATTTCAGCAGTAGCAACTGCATTAGGAGTATGCATAGCAGCAACATACTATGTGTTAACCCTGAAAAACACCCAGAAAAACATGATAGAAGTAGAGAATAATCGAAAAGCTACATTCTCAATGAATCAGCTACAGTTTGCAGGCACAGAAGAATGGGCAAAACTCTATCTAGAAGTGATGAATTTCCAATTCATCAGCTTCGAGGAGTTCAAAAAGAAATATGATACAAGTTCAAGCCCTGAGAACTTCGCAATGAGAATGGCTGTCCTCTCCAGATACGAATTTCTTGGACATCAATATAGAATGGGCCTAATTAACCTCAATGATATTAACCCTATGACTGGTTATACTATGGTTACATTCTGGCTAAAGTATAAACCAATAATTGAGGGATACAGAAAAACTGAGTGGCCTATAAACGCGTATTCAGATTATGAGTATCTTGCGAAGGCGATGTCAAAAAAGCTGATTGATGATGATCCTAGGCTTAATGAAGAGTTTAAACGCAGGGGCTTAGCTGTTTAATCATTTTTTCATTTTACATCAAATCTTTTCAAACCCATTCTTTTCTTTAATCGTAGGTTTTATCCTCAGTTCAACCTACCTTATTCTTAGGTGAATAATGAATGGTAGAATATGAATTGTTACAGACAGCATCATACTTGATTGCTGCCCTGAGTTTCGCAATAACCTGCGCATACTACATAATGAATCTGAGAAATACTCAGAAAAACATGGAGTTAACTCTTGAAACAAGACGAATAAGCCTTGTAAGAGATTTAACTAAATCAATGACTGATGTAGATGGATTAAGTAGTTATATTGAGCAAATGGGTTGGGAATGGAAGGATTATGGAGACTTTGAGAAAAAGTATGGAACAGAAAATAATGTGAGTGCTGCTGCTAAGAGGTTTGCTATATGGAATAACTTTAATTCGACTGGTGCCATGCTGCGGAAAGGTGTTGTTGGGATTGAGGATCTTTACGATATTGGTGGGAATGGAGTTCTTTTCTATTGGGAGAAGTATAAGTCTGTTATTGAGGAAGGGCGTCGGAGGTATTTTGGTAAGGAGAATATGAAGGATTTTGAGTACTATGCTGGCGAAATGTTGAAGTATGTGCGTGAAAAAGACCCATCATATACTGTGCCTATGACCTTAGACAAGTATATTTCAGATAAATAACACCTTTTCTCTCTTCAATCGTAGGTTTTATCCTCTGCTCAACATTACATAATACAGGTGAATGATTAATGAAGCTTCTTTTAACATCCTATGGAATGCACACACCAAAAATACGTGAAACCCTCAGAAACCTATACGAGAAACCGGCAGAAAACATAAAGATCGTCATCATCACAACCGAAGCAAAAAATGAGGAATATCTGCCATATTTTGAAATAGAGAAGCAGCAACTAGAAGAGACAGGAGTGAAAATACAAAACGTATCCATATACGACCTGGTTGATGGTGATCCCCTTAGCCTGAATGAATATGATGTTGTCTATGTTTATGGTGGAAATGTTTACAAGTACATGAAGTTGATACGTGAAAGAGGTCTTCTTGCTTCATTAAGAAATTATGTTTATGGTGGTGGAGTTTATGTTGGGCTTAGTGCTGGCTCCATTTTAGCTTGCCCAGATTTTATCAGTGGCTTCAACACTGGTTCAAGCAATGTTGATGTGGGGTTGACTGATTTGAGTGGTTTAGGCTTCGTTGATTTCTATGTTATTGTGCATTGGCAGAGGAAGGA
>VGJH01000227.1 GCA_016867505.1 Candidatus Bathyarchaeota archaeon | reverse complement strand
TTAAGGGCAATAAAGTCGTTAAATTAAATGGCATAGCTCCTGATCGGAGTTGCCAGCCAAGAATTAGAAGCAATAAAATTATTCATATTGTACCTATTTCTTCTGGGTGTTTAGGTAATTGTAGTTATTGTATAGTTAAATTTGCTCGTGGAAAAATAGTGTCTTTTCCAAAGAGTAATATTATAAAAGATATTCAAAACGCATTATCTGAAGGCTGTAAGGAAATTTGGATAACAGCTGAAGATACAGCTGCATACAATTTTGAAGGAACGACCCTAGACAAATTATTGAAATCAATAACAGACATACCCATGGATTTCAAAATTAGAGTCGGAATGATGACGCCTAATCAAGCATTAAAAATCAGTGAAGGCTTAATTGAGGTGTATAAAAATGATAAAATTTTCAAATTTCTTCATGTACCAGTTCAATCTGGCTCTAATGAAGTTTTAATGAATATGAACAGATACTACAAGGTTGAAGATTTTAAGTATTTAATCTCGAAATTTAGATTAGAAATATCTGCTTTGAGTGTTTCTACAGATATTATTTGTGGTTTCCCAGGCGAAACAAAAGAACAGTTTAATGAGAGTTTAGAGTTAATTGAATGGCTTAAGCCCGATGTTCTGAATATCTCAAAATTTGGTTTAAGACCTAGAACTGAAGCAAAAAATATGAAGCAGATCCCAGGATATGAAATAAAAAATCGTTCCGTAGAACTCACAAAGCGGTGGAAAAAAATTTCTTCTGATCAAAATCAGACTTGGATTAATTGGGAAGGAGAAATTCTGATCGATGAATATGGTCGCAACTTAACAATAGTTGGAAGGAACTTTTGTTATAAGACAATAGTTGTCGATACTTCATCCAAATTAGGATCGATAATAAATGTTAAAGTTTCTGAGAGTCGTCAAGGTTATTTAAAAGGAATTGAAATATCGAAACCATAAATACAATATTAAGAAGAACACTTTTTATTAGAACAAGAGGTTTTTATCTCTTTTATGATTTTAATTAATTATGAGCAATAAACCAATTGAAGGGTATGTTCTCAGTCATGGAAGGCACATTCAATATGTGATGTGGGGTTCAAAGGGTCCAGCTATTGTATTAATACATAGCATGGGAATGGACTGCCATAGTATGGATGCTTTATGTGAGTCTCTTCAGAGTAAATATAGAATTTTATCATTAACAATTCTTGGACATGGAGAATCTGATATCCCTGATACCCCAGTGACTCTGCCTGAACATTCTGAAATTATGAGGGAATGCTACAAAGAACTTGGTTACTACCCCAACATACTAATTGGTCATAGCATAGGTGGAATGATGGGGATGATTTTAGCAGCTGAGCATCTTGAAGAATTTAAAGGTTTAGTACTGGTGGATATAGCACCATTTGATCCAGTAACACCAAGACCAGGAACAAGAACACCAATAAGAACCCCTCCCCCCTCAAGCTTCAAAGATGATGCTGAAGCAAGAACTTGGTTAAAAGAAAGATATCCCGGATTCACTGAATATTATATAGAAAATCGCTTAAAACACGCGTTTTTAAAAGAAGGTAAGACACTCAAATTAAAACCAACAGGAGACTCCATTAGAGCGGGAATGAATATCGACCTATGGCCATACGTTAATAGAATAAAGATACCTACCTTACTCTTGAAAGGTGGAACAGGAAGCATAATTTCTCCTGAAACAGTAGAAAAGATGGAAAAAAGCATACCAAAACTCGAGACAGTAACAATCCAAGGAACAGGACATATGATCCCACAAGACAAACCACAAGAATTTGAAGAAGAAATTAAAAAATTCTTAAAAAAACTCAATTACTAATCATTTTTTTAACATAAAAATTGTTGTCTCAAATTTGTTATGATACATTTTTTTATTTTTGAAACCATGAAAATTTTCTTCTAGAATCTCTATTACCTCATTTAAGTGCTTTTTCCGATCTGATGTGACAAACTTTATTGTCATGATGGCTATCCCAGGTTTTTTAAGGAATTTAGCTACCGAATTCATAATTTTTGCAGATTCAACTGGATCAAGATTCATATCATTTGTTAAAATATCAAAATGACCAATGTTATCTGGTAAATTTTCTGATCTAAGCTTCAAGTGCTGAATTTTAGGATTTTCATAGAGACTCTTATGAAGGTCAGCTGGATCAACCGCAGTAACATATAAGCCTAAATCTGCAAGAGCCTTACTCCAGCCACCTGGGGCTGCACCTAAATCCATTGCTTTGGAATCTTCATTAAGTGTTATATTAAATTCCTTTAATGCTTCCTTTAATTTAAATTCTGCACGAGTAAAAGGTCGTTCACCTTTAGCATATTTTCTTGATTCAACAATCTTCTTGACAATAAGATCTTCTTTAGGAGAGATTCCTATAAGGCACTCATTTTGGAAAATTTGAACAGTAACAATTTTATCAGGATTCTTTAAATCAACTATTGCGTCAATTGTTTCTTCAATCTTCTTTCCTACAGTAATTTCGATGTCTCTACTTGAATAATCATGCATACCCCGCCTTACACATGATACACGAAAAACATCCTCTTTCTTGATTTTGTTTAAAGAAATAACTGACTCAACAATATAATCAACACTGCCAACCTCTTTCGTGACATCAAACCGTTTATGAATGGGTATAATTCTAGCAATATGTCTCGTTGACAACTCC
>VGJH01000226.1 GCA_016867505.1 Candidatus Bathyarchaeota archaeon | reverse complement strand
GGCCACGGTGCTACTTTAAAAGACATTGAGGGGAAGGAGTATCTAGATTGTTATGCTGGGATCTCTGTTGTTAATGCAGGTCATTGTCCGCCTAAAGTCGTTAAAGCAGTTCAAGAACAAGTTGAGACTCTGATCCATTATGGTCCTTACGTTTATCATAACTCCGTAATAACTAAGCTTGCTGAAAAACTTGCATCTATTTCCCCTGAAGGACTTGTGAAAACCTTTTTTGGTAATAGTGGAGCCGAAGCCAACGAGATTGCTGTTAAACTGGCTAAGAAATTTACTAAGAAGCAGGAGATGGTGGCGCTCGAATGCAGTTTTCATGGGCGAACTGTTGGGACCTTAAGCATCACTGGACAATCTAAACGAAGACGTTATGATATGGGGCCCTACCTTAGTGGAATCAGTTTTAATACTGCAGCATACTGTTACCGTTGTCCCTTTGAGAAAGAGTATCCTAGCTGTGGGGTTTTATGTGCAAGACGCTTAGAGGATGTAATCAATTATCATTCATCAGATGATGTTGCAGCATTGATCGCTGAGCCCATAATGGGGGAAGGTGGCATAATTGTACCGCCTGTTGAATATTTCAAGATAATTAAGAAGATTCTGGATGCACATGGAAGCTTGCTAATTGTTGATGAGGTTCAGAGTGGGTATGGACGCACTGGCAAGATGTTTGGCATTGAATATTATGATGTGGCTCCCGATATCATGACTTTAGGTAAAGGCATAGCAGCTGGTTTCCCCTTAAGCGCCTGCATTACGCGTAATGATATTGGTGATTCTCTGCAGCCAGGTGATCATTTATCCACTTTCGGGGGTAATCCTGTCTGTTGTGCAGCCGCAATTGCTAACCTGGAAATATTTGAGGAGTAGAAACTTGTTGAAGCCTCAGCGAAAAAGGGTGAGTACCTAGTTAAACGATTCAAAGAGCTTCAGGGGAAGCATAGGCTCATCGGTGATGTTAGAGGTAAAGGCTTGATGGTGGGTGTTGAGCTTGTTAAGAATCAGAAGACAAAGATACCTGCCACAGAAGAGACAAGCATTCTGAAAGAGTCAATGCGTAAACAAGGTGTCCTCATTGGCACCGGAGGAGTCAAAGCATGTGTAGTTAGGTTTCAACCACCTTTAATCATCACATTAGAAGAACTTGATCATGCTGTTGGTGTCATGGATGAGGAATTAAAGAAAATTGAGAATGGTGTGAATTAATTTGGCTACTCCTATCATTAGTCACTGGATTAATGGTCGTTCAGTTGATGTGGTATTTGAGAATACAGGACCAGTCTATAATCCTGCAACAGGTGATGTCGTTGCTAGGGTTCCTCGTGGTGGCGAAAAAGAAGTTAACGATGCTGCTTTGGCTGCTTGTAAAGCATTTCCTATGTGGCGTGATACACCCCTAATTGCTCGAAGTGCCATCTTTTTCTCGTATCGCGAGCTTTGCTGGAAAAATCGTGAAGAGATGGCAAGGTTGATAACACGTGAGCATGGTAAGACTTACCCTGATGCCGTCAGCGAAGTTGTCAGAGGCCTTGAGACAGTCGAGTTTGCCTGTGGGCTACCGGTTCATCTTTCAGGAATGAATGTGCCAAACATTTCAACAAATATTGACGTCCGCACCCTGCGTCAGCCACTAGGAGTTGTTGCTGGAATTACTCCCTTCAATTTCCCTGCAATGGTGCCAATGTGGATATACCCAATTGCCCTCATGTGTGGTAACACCTTTATCTGGAAACCCTCCAGCCACACACCTGGAGCAACACAGTTACAAGCAGAGCTATGGAAGCAGGCAGGCCTCCCAGATGGAGTATTCAACATCGTTTATGGTGGAAGAGAAGCTGTGAATGCCCTCATTAGCAATCCTTTGATCGAAGCAATCCAATTCGTGGGATCAACATCTGTTGGAAGAGTGGTTCATGAAAACAGCGTGAAGGCTGGCAAGCGAATTGGATGCTATATGGGTGCTAAGAATGCTATGGTGGTTCTACCTGATGCTGATATGGAGTTGGCTGCAGACTCTGCTATTGCTGCGGGTTATGGTTCAGCAGGTGAACGATGTATGGCACAGACGTTAATAATAGCAGTTGGAGACTCAGGCGACCAATTAATATCTTTACTGAAAGAGCGGATTTCCAGACTGAAGATAGGTCCGGGAATGGATCAAGGAGTCGATATGGGTCCCATCTACTCAGCTGAACATCGTGAATCAATAATTGAGTGGATTGACAAAGGGGTGTCAGAGGGAGCATGTCTCATTCATGATGGTCGACCATTCAGCCATCCAAATAATCCCCGAGGCTTCTTCCTTGGAGTCACATTATTCGATCAGGTTAAACCAGAGATGGCAATTTATCAAGAAGAAATCTTTGGCCCAGTCCTAGGCATAGTACGTGCAGCAACTTTTGATGAAGCACTGAAACTCATTAATGGTCACAAATATGGTAACGGTACAGCAATCTTCACCACTGATGGAGGCGCAGCTAGACGCTTCGAGTTGGAAGTTGATGTGCCAATGATTGGCGTGAATGTGCCTATTCCCGTGCCTGCAGGATTCCTTAGTTTTGGTGGTACAAAGAGTTCAGCATACGCTGATGTTCAGATGCGTGGCGAGGATTCAATACGCTTCTTCACCAAACAGAAAGAAGTTACGGTGCGCTGGCCTAAACCGGGTAAGCAGGGGCCTCTCA
>VGJH01000225.1 GCA_016867505.1 Candidatus Bathyarchaeota archaeon | reverse complement strand
GAGCTGGTTTCCAAATTACTCTCCAGAGGAACTTGTTGAAATATACGGAAGCTTTGGAGGCACTCCAGCATATCTCGAGTTAATTAACGAAAAAACAAGTGTAGGCACTAACATCATCGAAACTATACTCAGAAGAAATTCTCCCCTATATAATGAACCCGAGATGCTTCTGATGGAAGAGTTAAGGACTCCCCAACGCTATATGGATATACTTTCTTCTTTAGCTCAAGGATATAATAAGAGTTCAGAAATAGAAGGTTCAACTGGGATTAACCGAGAGAACATAAGTACATACTTGAATACTCTTGAGAATCTTGACCTCATTGAACGAATCACTTCAATAACGGATCCTAAGGCAAAAAGAGGATTATATGTTATAAAAGATCCTTTCTTCCGCTTCTGGTTCAGGTTTGTCAGATCTAATAAAAGGCAACTTGAACTTGGACTCGAAGAAAACATTTGGCATAACATTAAAGAGGATTTCAACCAGCATTTAGGACAAGTTTTCGAAGACATTTGCAGAGAAGCCATCATAAATATGGGAAAAAAAGGCTCACTACCATTACAAATGGACCGCATTGGCAGATGGTGGATAAAAGACCAGGAGATAGATATTTTATGTCTTGAGAAAAAAAATAAGGCACTAGCCATAGAAATAAAGTGGAGCAAGATAGACAAACAAGACTCAGATAGACTAATCACAAAACTATCCACTAAAGTAAATCAAATACAGGGATTAAACGAAGTAAAATTAGGCATAATAGCGAAAGAAATCATAGGCAAAGAAAAACTGAGAAACGAAGGCTTTTTCATCATGGATCTAAAAGACTTAAAACAACAAAATACAATTTAAAAGACCAACAACAGTCCAATTCCATCTCCTAATTTAATAAAAATTTTACTTATCACCACCAGCCAGTGATAACAAAAAATAATTAGCTTAATATAATATGGTTATTAATTAATAAATATAAAAATTTGAATAAACATCTTAAAAATATAAAAAAACCCACTTCACCTAACAAGAAACCTACCTAGGCTAGAAAAATGTAGCGTAATTAAAAGAGAAGACAAAGGCTACCACGGAATCGATGAATACCGTCAAGAAATGCTCACCATGAAGTTGAACTTACACCCTTAACCATATACCACCAATAAAATCTATCAATTTATCATGTTTTTAAAGTTACTAAGGATTAATAAGATGCCTTTTATCTGATATTTTTACTACCACATATAATTAACATGTTCTACTGGTAATTAAAGGCATCAGGGAATGCAATCTCTGATTTAATTGAATAAAAAACTCATCAAAAACTCAGAAACCCTGAACATTAAATAAATTCACATTAACCTACTAATGATACTTTACAGATTAAAAATAGTATTGTATATATTTATCGTAGTAAATGATTAAAGTCCCTAGATGATAAATTATTAAGGTGTGAGGGTTATGGAGATTAAACTATTTGAATTATTCAATTTAGACACCCTCCGACACAGAGAATCAGCTAGAATAGTGCTTGATAAGCTGTCTCAAAAACCTAATGACGAGAAATTTATAATCGACTTCACAGGTATCTCCTTTGCTTCTCGGTCTTTCTGCCATGAACTTAAACGTGGCTTGAATGGTCATGATGTAGTCTTTGTAAATATGCTACCCGATGTTGAGGAGATGATGCGCATTGCTTTTTCTAAACCTAAAATAATGCTAGACACTTCAAGCGATTCAAAAAAACTGGAAAAATTAACTACCAACTAAAAATGCTAATGTGTTTATGATACTCAATTTAAACTGAAGACCAACAAATACCCCTTGCCATAGATTATCTAATTCATAAAAATCCATTTTACCTCCACTAAGAAAAAGCAAAGCATCTCCTGACATTAATGCAAGGTCTCCCTTGTAACCTTCACAAAATATTTTTATCATTCCAGGTATACCTGCTCCCCTTTCAACATCATCTTTAGAACTGTTACCCTTAACTGTATTAGTAATTGCTTCTTTATGAGAGGTAACTTCATAATGCGTATTTCTATAAGATTCGAGGTATCCAATCCCTGTATCTGCTATGGCAATTTGACAAGTTTTTGTTGCTGGCCAATACTGTGCAAGGATCCAGTAATGGTCAATATGTGCATGCTCTTTGATGTTTGTTACAAGCTCACTTATCAAATATTTCAAGGAATTACGAAAAGAGTTACGAATTTCATCATTCTTAACACCTGCAAGTAAAAGGTCTTCGTATAATGTTAAAGTTGCATCGTCTGAATCAACATTTAATTTACTTAAAGGTAAATAAGATGAGCCACTCATTTTACCTAATTTAGTTGTACCTTCAGGAAATTTAATTTTCTCAAGATAACTCTTAATTTTTGATGAATTGCGACCAGAGGTAATTCGAATATTAAGATTATTAGAATAAATTGCTAGAGGAAGTAAACCTAATGGTGTTGCCCAATTACCAATTTTTAATTCAACACTTTCCTTTTTAAAAGATTTGATTCTTTTAATTACTCCCAAATTATGTTGCATTTCAGTTAGTATGTTAAGAGTATTGAATTCTTCCTGAATCTCCATATTTAATAAATAATTTTATATTATAAATTAATCTTTTCCTTAATATGATTAAAAATGTTAAAACCTCCAATTATTGAATCAGTTTCATTTACGTTTTAGGTAATCTAATTAACTAAT
>VGJH01000224.1 GCA_016867505.1 Candidatus Bathyarchaeota archaeon | reverse complement strand
ATAGGGCAGCTTGATGATATTGCTGATTATTGTTATGCTACTAGTATAACAGACGGGGTTCCTTTACCTATTATTAAAGCTGATGAGGAAGTAAAAATATCTCGTAGATTTGTTTCTGAGGTTTATTCAGAGATTTTAGGTCGAGTTAGTCGGAATAATGGTGAGATTAGACATTTAGCACCTTTTTGGGGGGAAGGTAGATGGATGGGAGCTTAAAACTAGGCCATACTTATAGTTTAACTGGTGAGTATAGACTTGATCAGATTACGATACTATTAATGCGTGGTAGAGAGTTAGCTAAAGGAGATCTTGTTTATGTTAAGCATCCTAAAAATCATGAGCCTGTCCTTTATCAAGTAACAAAAGTTTTTCCTCATAAGAGAGTAAGAGAATATGAAGAGTCTCTATTAAGTGAGGGTAAATTAATTTTTGATGTTGATGATTCAGCCTTACATGCAGAAGCTTATCAATGGGGTTGGATGGATAATGATGGTAGTGTTAGACCGTTAAGATTCCCTCTTCCCCCGAATATTCCCGTATATTTAGCTGAAAGACAGCTTGTTGAAAAATTTACTAAACCTTCTGGAGATTGGAAATTTCTACTTGGTACAGATCCATCAACTGAATTAGATGTTGAACTTGGGTTGTATCCTTTAATTCGTCAATCTTGCTTAATTTGTGGTTCAGTTGGGACGGGGAAAACAACGACCGCGGTTAGTATGATTGCTAGAGCAGTAAATGTATCCCCACCAGTACGTTTCTTAATTGTGGATAAGGATGGTGAATATTCTAGCTTAATAGAGAACTTAGGCGTAGATAAAGCGCTTAAAGTACCATGGAGCAGCTTTTTTCAAGCTGGGGATATCCCTTGGGATGATTATTTAGCTGAGTTCGGTTGGCAAAAAACTTGGTGGAATTCAAAAATATTGTTTCAAGCTTTAAAAATTTTATACTCTCAATCAGCTCCTGTAACAAAAACGAATCTTAAAAAAGTATTACAGTTAGTAGACTCAGATAAGCTTGGATTCAATAAAAAAGAAGATGAATTCGAATTATATAGGATGCAGGTACAAAATGCAATTTTTATGAGTAAATTGATTCCTTTAGAAACTTCTGATGTTCTGGATCCTGTAAAGCTTTTAAAAGATCGCCTTGTCGTTGTCATGGATTTAAGTGATGGAAAAGATACTTGGGAACAAAAACACATCGTTGTTGCACAAGTTCTTAGAAAAATCTTTAATGAAGCTTTAGAGAACAGAAAATTTGGTTGTATTGTTGTATTGGAAGAAGCTATGTATTATGCTCCACAACATGGTGTATTTGAGATTGGTGAAAAAGAAAGTAGGGGTAGGCTTCTTAGTGTAATTAAAGAAATTGCGACTAATGGTGGAAGAAACGGTATAGGTTTATGGGTTGTTACTCAACGATTAGCGACAGTTGAAAAGACTGTAATAACTCAATGTGCTAATAATATTATTTGTCATAGCCTAGAAGATTTAGATAAACAAAGATTAGCTGAAATTATGGGGCAAGAATTCATTGATTTAATAGGAGATTTACCTCCTGGTGAAGCAGTTGTAAAAGGTACTGCTTTAAAATGTAAATTTCCTATCTGGGTTAAAGTGTTACCTGAAGTCTATCCAGCATCAAGTCTAAGCACTCCGATGAGTCGATTTATCCATATGAATTCACAAATAAATTGAAAAAGAATAAAAACCAATATAAAATTTAAAGGTAATATAATCCAGAGTTGTCTACAAGTCGTGAGTACCCTAATAGACCAATTATTGGTGTAGGAATACTAATTCAAAACGCATCCAAATATCTTTTAATTAAACGTGCAGCAGAACCTGATAAAGGGCTTTGGTCAATTCCTGGAGGATTAGTTCAAGTTGGTGAAACCTTAAAACAAGCAGCAATAAGAGAAGCCAAGGAAGAAACTGGATTAAATGTTAAAATAATTAAAGAATTAGGGTATATAGATAAAATACAACACGACGAGAAAGGCAAAGTAAAGTATCATTTTGTAATAATCGATTTTCTTGCTGAAGTAATCAGTGGTATTATGGTTGCAGATGATGATGCTTTAGAAGCTCTTTGGGTTGAACCTAAAGATTTCAAATCCTATAATTTAACAGTCTCATTAATTCAACTTTTTAAAATAATTAATCTTAATAATTAAACATTTTCTACTATAATTTTTTAATAGTAAATGCTTGCATTATTTTTGGATAACCAATGGTTAGTGCTTCTCATTTTAAAGGAAAAGATGTTCTGTCAATGAGGGATTATGGACGTGAAGAGATTGACTTTATATTAAATAAAGCTACGGAAATGATTCCTCTCTCTGAAAAAGGATGTAAATTATGTGAAGGGAAAATATTAGCAACTTTGTTCTTTGAACCAAGCACAAGAACTAGACTCAGCTTTGAAGCATCAATGTTACGTCTTGGTGGTGGGGTAACAGGGTTTAGTGACCCTTCAGCTAGTAGCGTTAAGAAAGGAGAAACTCTTGAAGATACAATTAGAACTGTTGAAAGTTATGCTGACATCATTGCAATGCGCCACCCAGAAGAAGATGCTGCAATTAGAGCAGCTAAAGTAGCTAAAATACCAATACTTAATGGAGGATCAGGCCCTGGAGAGCATCCAACTCAGGCATTATTAGACTTACATACGATTAAATCTGCTAAAGGAA
>VGJH01000223.1 GCA_016867505.1 Candidatus Bathyarchaeota archaeon | reverse complement strand
TATGAAGTCTTCAGTGATTCCGAATACTTCTCCTCGATAAGTCTTGCCTCTAATCGAGTATGATGCAAAACGATTACCAATAATGGGGGCTGTTATTGTTACATGGTCGACATTTGATATTGTATTAAGGTCTTTGTATGTTATTGTCCCGATTGTCATGCCACGCATAGTGTTGACTTGCCCTGGAACGATCATTATGTTTTGTGGGCCTAAGATTTGTAGTTGGTCACTAATGTTCAGACTTAAGCCTTGAGTAATTGAAATCAACCCAGTTACAGCTGCACACCCGATTAGTATCCCCACAAGATTTAATGCAAACCGGAATTTACGGGACTTTACGCCATCCCAAGCCATACCGGTTACATCAAGTGGATTCAACTAGTTCACCGTCTACTTCCAGCCAAGAAGCGCTTTTATCCAGCCCCAGATTCCACCATCACTGCTGGTTGTCTGTTGGATAGTGGCTTCAACGATTTTAACTGGAATCTCAATGAACCTTTCTTGGAAATTATTTCTGTTATCAAGGTATGTTATTTTGGTTTGTAGTCTATAAACACCTAGACCTGTCGAAGAGGGAACATTAGCAGATATTGTGAATGGTACAGGGCTGTCCGGGTCAACTGCACCTAAGTATTCGCTACCACTGGTGATCAGGATTGGACCTGAGTCTTCAATATTTAATGATACAAATTCTACCCTAGTTGTACCAATTAAAAGAAGATCAGCTTCAAGTTTACCTGTTTTTCCTTGCTGTAAACTTATTGGATTTTCATCAAGTAGTCTAAAATTGATTAATGGATCAACGTTAACTGTGATTGTTTCAGTTGCAGTACCCTGTATGCCTTTAGAGTCAACATACCTTAAGGTGAGTGTTGTTGGAATCGGTCCAGGCAGAGCACTTCCATCCAGTTGAAGCTCAACTGCAATCTGTGTAAAGCCATTAACCTGCAGATCACCGATTGCTATTGTGGTTGGACCCATGGGTGTAAGTTGACCTTTACCATCAAGAGACAGTTGGGCTTTTATATTGTAAGCTGAGGCTTCACTGCATTCCACCCTAATAACTTGTTTAAATCTTACTCCAGGTGTTATAGATGATGTCGCATTCAAATTCTTAACAACTAGTATTGGACTTTTTACTATCTCGTAAGACGTTATTTCAAATGGTAGCGTTATGACTTGTTTTAGCCTATTTCCATCAATATCAGAATAATAAACTGTTGCAGTGATTGTATAGGGTCCAAGTTGAGCGCTTTCAAGTATTTTGATACTAGTTGATAGACCCTGGTTTTTCCCAGCAGCTAATTCTTTTATTTGATATAACTGGCTACCAGTGATAACAAATAATGTTGAAGTTTGAGTAAGAACAATATCCACATCTTTAATCATTGAATCTCCAATGTTTTCAACTGTGATACTGAAGCTGCCCCCATAATTTGATTTAAATTTCTGGGTTTCAGGGTTTACAATAATTTTTATAGATGGTTGAAAGGCTTCAGAAACAATTACTGAGATGGGTACCGTAATTGTTGTTAATCGTGCACTTCTTAAGTAATTTAATTGAAGTTGTAGAGTATAGGTTCCCATATTAACGCTCTGATCAACATAAAGTACAGGTTCATAGGTTAGGTTATCATCGTTTGAGATTGTATCCCACACTTTATGAACATTAGTTAACACGGATATCCCAGGAATAGATGAAACAAGTATTGCTTCTATCTCCTGTAAATCAAAATCTCCAGTGTTGTTTAGTACTATTGTTATGGGGTTTATTTTTCCTGCTTTAAGGTACACATTGTTTGCTGACACCTCAAGTCGAGGTGTGACAGAGAAAACGGGTATCACTTGCCCAGCAATCATGCAGAGCAAGAGTATGCTTAAAATCGTTCTATTTGTTTTCATTTTATTCACCTAATATTTCTTTTCTCCTGCGATTACTCCATCTTTAATCATGAGTAATCTATCAGTTGATTGTGCAACATTTGGATCGTGCGTGACTAGCACAAAGGTTTTCCCATGCTCTTCGTTGAGGTTTCTAAGGAAGGCAACTATCTCTTGACCGGTTTTGGAGTCTAAGTTGCCGGTAACCTCATCGCATAGGAAGATGTTGGGGTTATTCGCTAAAGCTCGGGCTATTGCTACCCTCTGTTGTTCTCCTCCACTAAGCTGGTTTGGCCTATGAGTCATTCTATCTTTTAAGCCAACATGTTCGAGGAGTTCTTCAGCTCTTTTACGTCTTTTTGCTTGAGGAATTCCAGAGACAGATAATGGAACTTCGACATTTCCAAGCGCAGTCATTCTATGAATGAGGTTGAACTGTTGGAAGATGAAGCCTAACTCTTTGTTTCTTAATTCAGCAAGTTTGTTGTCATCCAAGCTTGAGACATCTATGCCATTGATCATAACTTTTCCTGATGTGGGTCTATCGAGAGCTCCGATCATGTTCAGTAGAGTTGATTTGCCACTACCTGATGGCCCCATTATTGCCATGAATTCGCCTTTATTAATGGTAAGATTAACATTTTTCAAAACTCTAAGTATACTTTCTCCTTGCTTGTATTCTTTCACAAGTTCTTTAGTCTCAATAGCATAACTCATTTCATCACGTACTCCTCATTTTTAATTGAATGGTTTATGTAGGCTAATCTTTCTTCAAGAACCATTTTCATATTGTTTAAAATAGCTAATTTTAGATCTTT
>VGJH01000222.1 GCA_016867505.1 Candidatus Bathyarchaeota archaeon | reverse complement strand
GCCCACTAAACTGTAAAACATTGGTCATAGCTTGCTTTGTTGTGCCGCCTGCACCATTGTAAGTCATGCTGAGGGCAATGGAGATGCTGAGAGGCGAGATGAAAATATTCTTGTTCAAATCCTCTTCCTGAAGCGTTTTAAAAATATTGAGAGCGAATCTTGTATTTGCAGTAACAAGGTCTTTGTTAACTTTCGAAGCCAATTCATCAGAGGCTGCATAAGCCCTATTTGGATTGTTAATATACTGTGTAAAGGCAAAACCACCAAAAACCAGTAATAAAAGACCAAAAGCTAGATACTGTTTACGAATTAGAAAGAATCTGAAATTCATATTATCCACTACACACTGATTAAAAGATACGTTTCTGAGAGTATAATACCATGTTTTTGAACACCTGTTCTGAAATATAGAACAATTTTTATTTTTTCAGGAATAAGTTAATCGCGTTATCAATATAATTTATTCATAAAAAAACAACAAATATGTTTGAGGTCACTATCTATTAGATATACCAAGTGCTCGAATGTTGATTAAGAATTCCAATGTTATTAGAAAAAAATAAAATATTTGTGTATTCTATTCCAATACTAGATAATCAAACTGTTTATAGACTTAAGTAAATTTGATGATGGAAAAATGTCTAAAGAAGGTATCTCAACCGATGAAGAAAATGCTACTTCTGGTTCTTTAACTAGATTATTTAAAAATCTTATGGCAAGAATTTTAGATCAGAGTTTTTTAGTTGGTCAGATGGAGCAGACTACTTCTATGTTAATGGAGTCAACTCATTTATCGTATAAAACGGTTGAAAAAGTGATTAAAAATTTAATTGAATTAGAGTATATGGTTCCTTCCAGGAAAATTGGTAATGCTCAAACTTACAAATTTAAGGTTGATAATCATTTAACAGGCCTAATTAATTGCGCTAGAGCGATGCAGTTAGAGCATTTAAAAAAAGAATAATTTTTATTGTTTATTTGGAGTATATGTTTATATTAAATATTCTTTAAAATAGTCTTTAATTAGTATTTTAATTGCTTCAATATGTCTTTTTTCTAAGACTCCCATTTTTTTATGAAAACGTGAATATCTTTAGCTCTTGTCTGATAAATTAATGCTATAGAGTCAAGTAGAAGTCCATTTTCAACAGATCTTTGAACTAAGTGTGAGTGTGGAATATTCCCTGCATCCAGGTTTTTGGTAAAAGGTATACACATAATTAACTTTGAATGAAAATGATTTACTAAAACTAATGCAGGTCTATCTCCATCTTGTTCATGGTTTAATGCATCTCTTATATGAATCCACCAAATTTCATTTGATCTAGCTGGTAATGCTTTAGATACTGACAATCAATTACTCCATGTTTTCAATGGAGTCAATTAAATCATTTTCCTCTTTTAAATCTTTAGTTAAATATTCTGGTTTAAATAGAAGTTCCTTCGCTCTTACTAATCCTAAAATTATATTCTCATAACTTATATGTGGTTTTAGGATTTTGATTTTTTTAATTATTTCATCATCGTTAACTATGCCTTCTTTTTTAAGATATATTATGGTTGATGTTGCTTCTAAAAGAGGCGAATTAGTTAAAATTTCACAACATCTCTTAATTTTATCGAGGCGTTTCGTATCCTTATATGTTAATTGATAATTATTTTTATTCAAGAAAATTTCTTCTGATTCATTAAAATAGTCTCTTGTTAATTGTTTTGAATATGGGCCAGCGATGTATATTGTGAAATTATAATTTGTATCCATGCCTAAAGCTTGATTAATATAAGTAATTTTTTGGATTAGGTATCTGCTGTTATAATTTTTTATTTCTAGTGCAAGTCCAAGATATTTTAATGATGATATAACTTTATCAAAGTTAGACATTTATCTATCTCCATTTTTTACCAGCCTAATTGCTAATTCCATCCACTCAAAAATTTTCTCAACTTCTCTTCTACCCAATTCTGTTAAGAAATATACATCAAGTTTTTTATTGTCAATCTCAACTTCCTCTTTTTTT
The DNA here is from genome assembly GCA_016867505.1 of Candidatus Bathyarchaeota archaeon. GTDB lineage: Archaea > Thermoproteota > Bathyarchaeia > TCS64 > TCS64 > UBA8941. Next base: position 687 of record VGJH01000222.1, on the reverse strand, counting down.
AAGTATCCAAAATCATGTAGATAATTTAAATTTGAAGCCAATTTTCCATCAGAAATATTCAACGAATTCTTTAACTCCCTATACTGTAAACCATCTTTAAAATAACTCAATAAAAATAAGATAAGACTACGATTAACTGTGATTGTCTTATTATTGAAAGTTACCGAATTCTCAATTAAACTTTGGATATTCTCCTCCATAACTTTCAAAAATATCTTACATCACTAGATTAAATACTTTGCTTTTAACTTTGAAAATAAAAGTTATTTATGATTAAATTTTATTTTAAAAGAATTTTAAAATGTTACGTATAAGGCTATTTTAGAATAGTCTTAAAATTTAGACATTAATGTTGTTAAAAAATAATTTTTAAACTAAGAGTGTAATTATTTTTGGTTTAACTGGATTTATACTACCTAAACAATCTACACATCTGAAAAATATTTTTACTAGTATAACATGTGTTCTAGATTCATAATTTTCTTTCGAAGTTTTGTTCGCTGTTTGTGGTTCAGAATTTGTCCAATAATGGAACTGGAAAGGCTTCTTTATCCAAAACTGGGAAATACTCCCAGAAACCGCCAGAGTAGGAATATATCTGAAGAATGTTACTGAACTATTCAGCTGAAAACGTGTAAAGGAAAGGAATGAAAAAGATGAATGGAAAAATGATGGTCTTCGGATGGA
>VGJH01000221.1 GCA_016867505.1 Candidatus Bathyarchaeota archaeon | reverse complement strand
CCCTCATGATTGATGGTGTAAGCAACGGGTCTTCGAGAGCTCATATAGTCCCTTGAATGGATATCTTGAAGAATTTATCTTTAATCCTACAAAATTGGGAAACTAAACAATATCTGGTTCAACTTCGCCATCAACAAGCTGAACATTCATATCAGCTTTAATCAAGCGAGCAGAATATCCTGCAATCTTATTTCTCATCTTCTTTGAAATATCAAGGCCCACTTCATTAATGAACCGTTTATTTTGATCAAAATCAGTGCTAAAACTTTTTGGATATTTATCAATAAGTTCTAAAGCAATTCGTTTAACCATCTCTGTTCTAACTTTTCCCACTGAAACCACCGATTAGTTCAATTATAGCTGATTAAGGTGGCTAAGACAATCTATTAAATGTTTACCCAATTTATACTATTCACAATAATCAAAAATAAAAAAATATTAAAGATCCTAAGTTCAAATAATGCTTTAATAATAACGATTAATCTGCCTTTTTTATTGGCTATTATTGGAAAGACGAAAAAACATTAAATATTATTAAAAACTGTTTATAATTTAAGGTGTGTTTGAAATGACTGACGAGATTAAAGTTGCTCCAATGCACAAGTTGATTAAAAGAGCAGGAGCAGAGAGAGTGAGTGAAGAGAGTGCAATAGCACTCGGGAAAGCTCTTGAAGAGATTGGCGTTAAAGTCGCAAAAGAAGCACTAGATTTTGCACGACACGCAGGACGTAAAACAATAAAGGCAAGAGACATAGAAATCGCAGCCCAAAAAGTCATGGAAAGATAACTCTAATATATTCAAGCAGTGGGCGACTAATTGTATAACTATGCGACTTCTTGAATGCGACGTTGTGATTGTAGGCGCCGGCCCAGCAGGCAGCCTTACTGCTAGGACCGCTGCTGAAAATGGAGTAGATGTAATTTTAATTGAAGAACACGATGTTGTAGGAACACCAGTTTCATGTGCTGAAGGCTTAAGCTTAAATGGAGTATTGGATGCAGGCGTTGAACCAAAAGAGCCTTATGTTAGCCAAAAAATCACTAGAGCACACGTTTTTGCGCCTAACCTTAAGTATGTTGAATTAACCAGTGAAAGCTGGGTTGGCTTCAGCTTAAACCGGAACTACTTCGATAAAGCTCTAGGAGACAACGCTGTTAAGGCAGGAGTCAAGTTATATAACAATACAACAGTAACTGGAGTTTATAAAGAGAAAAATAAAGTAGCTGGCGTTGACGCAATACAAAACGGTGAAAAAATCAGGATTAAAGCAAAAATTACTGTCGGAGCTGATGGTTACTCTTCAATAGTTCGACGTTCAGCGGGTATGCAAAGATTTTATTCAGATTATGTTTCATGTGCACAATATACCATTGATAATCTGAAACTGGATGATCCTGAAAAAAATGAATTCTATTTAGGAGTCGAAAGAGCACCTGGAGGGTATGCTTGGGTATTTCCTAAAAATGAGAAAGTCGCAAACATTGGTATAGGAGTAAGGAAAATCCATACACTACCTGCTGTAGAATATCTTAAAAAATTCATCAAAGAAGATCCTAGGTTTTCTCAGGGAAAAATTATCTATACTTGTGGCGGGATTACACCAGCCTCTGGAATATTAGATAAGATTGTTGACGATAACCTGATACTTGTAGGTGATGCTGCTGGACAAATCGTACCATGTACAGGAGCAGGTATACATAGTAGCATTGAAGCAGGAAAGATGGCTGGAAAAGAAGCAGCTGAAGCAATAAAAATTGGGGATACAACAAAAGAACGTTTAACAAAATATCGTGATCAATTTGACAAATACTGGGGAAAACGAATCAGAGATAGCAGAAAAATTGTGGAGATGCTTGATAAATTTAAGGACGATGATCTAAATAGCCTAGCAGAAATTATTACAAATGAGGAGATACTTGCTTTAGCAAATGGCGAAAACACAGCTTCAGCTTTAGCTAGGATAGTTGCACGATCCCCTGGAAAAATAGTGAAATTAATGGCCGCTTATCTTTTCTAAAATATTATTTATCCAATAACCAAACAAGTAAGCCTTTTTGTGCATGCATCCTGTTTTCTGCTTGGTCAAAGACCACTGATTGTGGGCAGTCCATGACTTCTCGAGTGATTTCGTAGCCAATATGAGCTGGCAGACAATGCATGACTAAAGCATCAGATTTAGCTTTCTGTACTAAATTCATATTCACTTGGAATGGCTTGAAAGCTTTTATCCTCTCATCCTTTTCAGCTTCCATACCAGCACTTACAGCAACATCAGTGTAAATTACATCAACATCAGCAACACCCTTTACAGGATCATGAATCACCTTAACTTTTCCCTTCAATTTTTTGAGTAAATCAGGGCTTGGACTATATTTCGGGTTATCAGGGCAGACCACTGCAACATCCATATCTGCATTAAGTCCACCAATCATTGTACTAGTTGCTGTATTACATCCACCATCACCAACATAAGCAATCTTAACGCCTTTTAGTCCCCCCTTATGCTCTTTAATCGTTAATAAATCAGCTAAGTTTTGACAGGGATGATACAATTCAGTCATACCATTAATCACTGGAATCGTGGAAACCTTTGCCATCCGTTCCATTATATCCTGTTTTAGAACACGAGCCATGAGAAAGTTGCAATATCTGCCTATGTTGACTATACCATCTTCCATGGATTCATCACGAGTGAATTTTCCTCCTTCAATGCTGTAAAAGATAGCATGACC
>VGJH01000220.1 GCA_016867505.1 Candidatus Bathyarchaeota archaeon | reverse complement strand
ACCGATAATAGGTCTAATTTACTCGTATTGGTTCATCAAAAAAACCTACAATTTCTCATTCAATACAAGTTCATCAATTAAACTCTATATTGCTTCATTTATCGCTTTTCTGGCTAGCTACGCTTTCATACTATTAATAAATATTAATAGATGGTTGGTATTAATTGCTGGCGGAATAATTTTCATTATCGTATACTTAACCATGCTAAAAATCGTTAAGGTATTACAGACCAGAGATTATGAACTCTTCAAAAAAATGCTTGGTAATAGGAGGATCGAAAAAATATTGAGAAACATTATTGAATTTTATGAAAAAATTTAGTATAAATTTTTAATTTTTTAATGATTAACTATTTTATGAACTCAATTCTATGCAGCGCTGTTTAGCATAGGTCCATGCAGAAAATTTACAGTTGGGGTCACTTGATTGGATAAATGGATCTTCCCCAAACAACATGTAGCCTTCCCAAAGTTCTTTGAAAGTCATTCCTTCTTTATAACCTATGGCAAAGAATTCGTCAACAATTTTTTTGCATGCAGCCACTGCTGCTTCGCAGGTATCAAATTCATCCAATTTGTATCGTTCCTCCTCTTCACCGTAATGGAAATTGTCGTCAACATAAACTGTGTATTTCAAAGACATCAACTAATTAATTAGGTTCACCGATTATAAAAATAAAATTTATAAAATGGAGTTAATCAATGTTTTTTAATTCTACTTAGTTTCTTTGAGACTGATTTTTAGTATTATTGTCTACAAAAGTTTTTATGGTTTGATCAAACTTTGGTGCGTTTTTTTCTTCTTTTGCTTCTTTTTCATCAAATCCAAACCAGAACATGACTGCAGCTATTAGACCAACAATTCCTGACAGATAATATGGTGCTTGAGGACTGTAGACTTCCCACATCCATCCACCAAGAATTCCTGCAGGGAAGCCAAATAAGGATGAAAGAGTGCTCTGCATTCCAATCACTGTAGCTAATTTTTTAGATTCTACAATGTCAGCTAGTAACGCATTCCATGCTGGACCACCAGCAGCTATTCCTCCACCTCCAATTGCCATTGCTAATCCATTTGAGAACCTCATTGCAGCGTAGGTTTCAAAACTGTTGGTATTAGCGATGAACATCATTGTTATTGGATTGGAAATTCTGCTGAGCATTATGTTATTTTTTCGTCCATACCTGTCGCTTATCATTCCACTGGGGAGTGCAAATAATGTTGAAATGATCCCTACAACAGTTGTGATGAATCCTAGTTGAGTGTTTGTGAGTTTTAATACATCTAACGCATAGAGGTTCCCCAAATTCATTACTAAACGCATACTGATGCTTCCTAAAATGGCTACAATCAGCATTACTTTCAGGTTCTTGGGATACTCTTTTACAATATTTAGAGATGGAAGTTCTTTCTTTTTCATCGTAGACTCGGTAGAATCAGAGATATCTTTCATGAATCTCCATCGAATGTATGTAACAAGGAGAGATGTGAAAATTTGTAGAATTAGAAATGTTCGTAATCCTTCAATGTATCCATAACTATCCATCACTATGCCACCAATTATTGGACTGAAAATGTTTGGTAGCCCAGTAATTGTGTTGTATGCCCCATAACCTGTTCCTCTGCTTTTTTTAGGCATCGAGTCAGCAATCAGTGAATTGAATGCGGGCGTATAGAGGCTCATTGTCCCATTAATTATTGTGGCAATGATAATCCATTCCCAACTCGGAGCAAACAGGTATATTATTGGCGAAAAGGTCCTTAGAAAAGTTCCCCAGATAATAATTTTTTTTCTGCCATATCGATCCGCCAGAATACCACCGGGGAGCTGAAAAAGCATGTTTTCAACACTCTGAATTGCTGATAATAATCCAATAATTGTGACCGTTGCCCCAAGGTTTTCTTTTAAATACATTGGCCAGAAGGGGCGCCATGTCATGCCAACAAAATTGTATATCGCTGAAGATAATGAGATGGATAAGATGTTCTTATTCGAAAAGACGTCTCTAATCATTCTCCAGAAATCTTTGAAAGCCATGTCTTATCCTCGTAAGTCTATTAACTGAAATTGGTCTAATATTTAACAGAAGTGGTTTAGATAAATATTAAAAAATTAGGTTAATATGATTAAAGTAAATTCTTTAAAAAATAAAATGGGATTTAAGCAACTTTCAGGGGAGATGGTGAAGGCATTTTGCCAAACATAACTGATTGTAAACTGGTTGGCTTAATTTTGTTGAATGCCACATCGAAGTGTCGGTAATAAATTTTTAATTCATTTTTATGTTTTTTAGCTTCTTCAGGATCAGTATGTGCTGCTAAGTGCTCATTGATGGCGTCTATGCTAGCAGCACTGCATAATGCAGCTATTTCAGCTCCTGTATAGGTTTCGGTCTGCTCAGCAAGTTTCTCTATACTGACATCATCAGATAATGGCATATTCTTTGTATGTATGAGTAAAATTGTTTTACGTGCTTCAAGGTCAGGGGGAGGTATAAACAAAATTCTATCAAATCTACCAGGTCGCAGTAATGCGGGATCAACCAGCTCTGGTCGATTGGTTGCACCCATTACGGTTACATCTTTAAGCTCCTCAAGACCATCCAATTCAGTTAACATTTGACTGACCATCCTCTCAGTAACTCCTGAGTCTCCGAAGGTTTCTCCTCTGGAGGGTGTCATTGCATCAACTTCATCGAAGAAGATTATGCAGGGAGCAGCTTGACGTGCTTTTCTGAAAATTTCTCTG
>VGJH01000219.1 GCA_016867505.1 Candidatus Bathyarchaeota archaeon | reverse complement strand
ATGACTGAAGGTGTTACAATTGCCCCAATTGAAGGTATACCAAAAATTGTTCTAAAACAAAATCCTGATCGAAGCCAGTTTTTAAGCATATATTTTGCTGGACCAATAAGACCAGCAGGTGGGACTGCCCAAGCTTTAACTCTAATTTTAGCAGATCATGTAAGGAAACTATTAGGGCTTGAAAAGTGGCAGCCAAGTGAAGAGGCGGTTCAAAGATTTATTGAAGAAGTTAGAGTCTACGAAAGAAGTGTTAGGCGTTTTCAATATCATGTTACTGATGAAGATCTAGAATTCGCCATGCGTCAAATGCCAGTTGAACCTACTGGCGTTAGCACAGATCAGTTTGAGGTAAGTAATTATAGAGACATTCCAGGTATAGAGACAAACCGGCTTCGAGGTGGAGCCTTAATTGTTGTCGTCGATGGTGTGGTTGGTAGAGCAAGAAAACTTTATGGTAATTGTGAAAAACTAGGGGTTTCTGGATGGGATTGGCTTAATAGAATGGGAAAAACGAAGTCAAAAGAGGATAATGGAGAAGCCCCTACCGCTGCTTTTATGGATGAGATTATTGTTGGTCGACCAGTTTTTAGTTTCCCTGGAGCTGTAGGTGGGTTTAGACTTAGATATGGTAGGGCAAGAAACACGGGTCTTGCAGCAGTTGGTGTCCATCCAGCCACAATGATTGTGTTAAACAAGTTTTTAACAACAGGTGTACAGATGCGAACAGAATTACCTGGAAAATCAGCAGCTACCTGTCCTGTTGATAGCCTTGAACCACCAATAGTCAAATTAAAAAATGGCTCAGTGATTCGAGTAGAAAATCAAGAAGACGCACAAAAAATTTTTATTATGATAGAAAAAATACTCTACCTTGGCGATTATTTAAGCAATGCAGGAGATTTTATCCAAAATAATAAACCACTTCTTCCTTCGGGATATGATGAAAATCAATGGTTAATTGATCTGAATTTTGCTTACCGAAAGTTTGGCATTGAGACATCATCAAATCTTACAGGATTATTAAATGAACGAATCGAATATTTTTTGAAAAATATTACACATTATCCTACTCCCAAAGAAGCAATTTCACTCACAATTTTAGATATACCGCTACATCCAAGGTATAATTATAATTGGTCAGTAATTTCAAAAGACGAATTACTAGCATTAAGGACAAACCTATTAAATGAATGGCATTCAAAAACCCAAAAAATTAATTATGATCAAAAAATTAAAACAACAATTGAAAAGTTACTTATCCCACACAAAATCAATGAGGGTTTTATTGACTTTGAAGATGAATCAATAATATTAGAAAAATGTTTGCATTTGGATAAGCCATACATAGATTATATTGGAAATTCTTCATTTGAAGTTGTTAACAATCTTGCTGGTTTTACTATTAAAGAAAAAGCACCAATTTTTGTAGGTGCCAGAATGGGAAGACCTGAAAAAGCAAAAGAAAGAAAAATGGCACCACTTGTGCATAGTCTTTTCCCAGTATCTGAAGCGGGAGGACCTCAACGAGACATTGTCAGAGTGGAAAAAGGAAAAAAAGTCAAAGTTGAAATTACTCAAAGAAAATGTAAGAAGTGTGGGGTAATAACTTACTTATCAATATGCAGGAATTGTGGAGGAGAGACCGAGGAAATAAGAAGATGTTCTCGATGTGGATTAATATTTGATGGTAACCCTTGCCCAAAATGTAATGGTGAAATTGTTAGCTATGCTAATATTGATATTGATTTAAGGGAGCAACTTGAAGGAGCATTAAGACATGTTGGTGGTGTTCTTCCAAGTCGAATTAAATGTGTAAAAAAATTGATGAATGAAACTAGAACTCCAGAACATCTTGGTAAAGGCCTACTCAGGGCTAGGTATGATCTAAGTGTTTTCAAAGATGGTACATTAAGATATGATTTGACTGATGTTCCTTTAACACATTTCAAACTAAAGGAAATTGGCATTTCTATTGAACAATTAAAAAATTTAGGGTATAAATATGATGTTGAGGGAGAGCCTTTAACGAATCCTGATCAGATTCTTGAATTAAAGGTACAAGATGTTATTCTCCCAGAATCTTGTGGTGAATACCTTGTCAAGGCATCAAGATTTTTAGATGATATGCTTCGTGACTTTTACAAATTGCCTCCATATTATAATGCAAAAAAAAGAGATGATCTTGTGGGGTGTCTTTTACTTGGATTAGCTCCACATACGTCTGCAGCAATTATCGGTAGATTAATTGGTTTTACGAAAGTAAGAAATCAATACGCGCATCCACTTTGGCATGCTGCAAAAAGGAGAAATTGTGATGGTGATGAGGATGCTGTTCTTTTAGTTTTAGATCCGTTATTAAATTTCAGTAAAGCCTACCTACCACAACAAAGTGGGGGTCTAATGGACGCTCCGTTATACATTATTCCAACCTTAAATCCAGGAGAAGTTGATAAAGAAGCCCATAATCTTGATGTCGTAAAGGAGTACCCACGGGAATTTTATAAATTATGTTCAGAAGGAGCTGAGACATCAGAGCTACAATTAATAGTCGATACAATTGGTGCTAGATTAGGAACAGAAGCCCAATTCGAAGGTATCAAGTATACTCATGAATGTAGTGACATAAATTTGGGAAGTCACATCGGTTCTTATACAAGCCTTTCTACAATGATAGAGAAACTTGACAGCCAACTAGAGTTAGCAAAAAAAATTCAAGCGGTTGATGCAAAAGAAGTGGCCTTGAGAATTCTAAATAGCCATTTCATGAAAGA
>VGJH01000218.1 GCA_016867505.1 Candidatus Bathyarchaeota archaeon | reverse complement strand
TGCGATGGCTATTGGTCTAAAATTTGGAACAGAGGGTTCAGAAACACTACAGGTATATGATGAAATGAGATTAAAAGAGAGAAAACTAACGCAGGAGTTTCTAAAATCTTTCAGAAAGCGCTGGGGTTACATAACATGTAGAGGACTCCTAGGGTGCGAAGGCTGCACTCCCGATCAAAGATTCAAACGCTTCAATGAATTGAATAAGCAAGGATTAACACATTGTGACGATTTCGTTGAATGGGCCACACAGAAGACTATAGAAATTATTAACAATTCATTCTCATAATAAAAAATACTCACTTTTTGGGTCTAATCAATTCCTAGATAGTTAAGGGTCTCACTTTTTGTTAGGAAGGGTTAAAAATGAGTTCAATAGCCTTGACGCGGTCTCCTTGCCAATTATCGCAAAATATCCTACTGAATATAAAGAACATGGTATAGATAGGGAACCTGAAATTTGTTTAAAATGTGGCGTCTGCTGTGTTACTCGGTATGGCTGTCCTGCACAGCGTGGGAAATTTTCTCCAACCTACACGTATGTATATAATTGTTTAGAATCTGATTTTCCCGCTGCTAATCCTAATATCTGGTTGTGTATATCATGTCGACGCTGTGAGGATCTTTGTCCTTATGAGGCTTCTCCTGTAAATTACATTGACGCTGCTAAAGCAGAAGCTATGAGGCATGGCTTAATTCAACCTTTCATAGCGGGAGAAAATAACACCATAATCAGTAATATGTATGAATCGGTGGCAAAAAGGACATCTGGTCGATGGGGTTCAGGGAGATTCAGTGCATGGCATGGAGAAAAAGTAGCCACTATCTGTCCTTATTGTGGCGTAGGTTGTAAAATTAATCTTCTTGTCAGGAATGGGAAAGTGGCTGGTGTTCAACCTCATGAAGTTGGGGCTGGCGATGGTAAAATTTGTATCAAAGGATGGAGCGTTAATGAGTTTATTCATCATAAAGACAGGCTTACTAAACCTCAAATTAGGCAAGGCAACAAATTTAGAGAAGCCACTTGGGATGAGGCATTAAATTTAGTGGCATCCAAAATTCTTGAAACAAAAGAAAAGTTTGGACCAAAATCAATTGCAGTGCTGGCTTCGGCAAAAGCCACCAATGAAGAAAATTATCTGATACAAAAGATGGTTAGAGTTGCAATCGGTTCTAATAATATAGATCACTGTGCAAGATTATGTCATTCTAGCACGGTAACGGGATTATTACGTAGTTTTGGCAGTGGAGCCATGACAAATAGCCAAGAAGATATTGAACAAGCTGAAATAATTTTCGTCATTGGATCAAATACAACTGAGCAGCATCCACTTTTATCAAGAAGGATCATTAAAGCTGTGAAAAAGGGAACAAAACTAATTGTTGCTGATCCTAGAAATATTCCTTTAACCGCATTTGCTGAGTTGCATCTACGTCATAAGCCTGGAACTGATATTGCACTTCTAAATGGGTTAATGCATATCATTATTGAAGAAAATTTACAGTATACTGAATTTATCTCTGAACGAACCGAAGATTATAGTGTCTTAGTAAAAAACGTTAAAAAATACAGTCCTGAAGTTGTTGAAAGAATAACAGGTGTTCACGCTGATAATCTGATGTCCGCTGCAAGAATGTATGCTTCTGGAAAAGCATCAATTTTGTTTAGTATGGGTATTACTCAACATATAACTGGCGTAAACAATGTTATTTCCATTGCAAATTTAGCAATGTTGACAGGAAATATTGGTAAACCAGGAACTGGCGTAAACCCATTACGTGGTCAGAATAATGTTCAAGGAGCATGTGATGTTGGAGCATTACCCGACTTTCTACCAGGCTATAAGAAATTAACTGACCCTGAAGCGTTGAAAAAATTAGAAGATGTATGGGGAGTAAAGCTCTCAAGTGAACCCGGTTTAACCTTAATGGATAAGATTCAGGGTGCTGGCGAGAAGGTTAAAATGATGTTTATTGTGGGGGAGAATCCTGTGATGTCTGATCCTGACAGTAATCATGTTAAAGCTCAGTTACAGAGGCTTGATTTCCTTGTGGTTTCAGAGCTTTTCTTGAGTGAAACTGCAAGACTCGCTGATGTAGTTCTCCCAGCTTCGAGTTTTGCTGAAAAAGATGGATCCTTTACAGCTACAGACAGAAGAATTCAGTTGTTAAAGAAAGCAATTGACCCTGTTGGAGACTCGAAACCTGATTGGTGGATAATATCACAACTTTCCAATCGCCTTGGATATAAAATGGAATACGACTCAACTTCAGAAATTATGGATGAAATAACAAAAGTTAACCCCCTTTATACAGGAGTGACTCATAATAGACTTGAGAACACAGATCTTCGTTGGCCAGTATTAGGATTAGATCATCCAGGAACACCAATATTACATGAAACCAATTTTAATAAAGGAAAAGGTAAATTTTATGCAGTTGAACACAGACCCCCCTCTGAAGAACCCAATAAAGAGTTTCCACTAATATTAACAACAGGAAGAGTTCTAAATCACTGGCACACCGGCACGATGACAAGACGTTCTCCTACGCTAGTAAAACAAGGAAATACTGCTTTTATTGAAATTAATCCTCTAGATGCTAAAGAAAGAGGAATAAGCGAAGATAGCTTAGTCAGGGTAAGGAGTAAAAGAGGAAGTATAATTGTGAAAGCAAGAATTACTTCAGGTATTCTCCCTGGTGTTGTTTTTCTTCCTTTCCACTTTACTGAAGCTGCTGCTAATGTCTTGACAAATACTGCGATTGATCCGGAT
>VGJH01000217.1 GCA_016867505.1 Candidatus Bathyarchaeota archaeon | reverse complement strand
TTGCGCCATGGATTTTTTCACTTTATAGCCAGGTTCCCAAGGTGGCTGATGGCCGGGCTTATTGGTCAATTTCTCCGCGGAACAGAATCCAAAAGAAACATGGAATTATTCGAGTGGGGTTTGACCGGGATTCTGCTTATTTAAGTGCAATCAGTAGAAAGCTCTTTTCATATATTTCAGTAGAGCCTAATAATGCAATTTTGCTAGACGACATGGCAGAGTTTCGAAATCAGACGCTTGCTTGTTTGTTGGCAGCTAAAGACCTAAGTTTAGTTTCTGTATGGAGTCCCTCTTTCTTAAGGATATTGCTTGATTGGTACTTTGAGCACGATAATGAAATATTTAATTTAATGACGAAGATATATCCTAAAGTTGCTCGCCACCGTATTAGTGAGTTAAAGGGTTTAGGAAAAGTTCAAACTGTCTTTGAGAAGGTTTGGCCAAAATTAAAGGTGATCAGTTGTTGGACTGATGCCACTAGCCAAAACGAGGCATTACGTTTAAAAAAATATTTCCCAAATACTTATATGCAGGGTAAAGGTTTGGTAGCAACAGAGGCATTTGTATCTTTGCCATACATAGCTGAATGCGACCCTGTCTTAGCTATAACTTCCCACTTTTTTGAGTTTATGGGTGAAGATGGCGATTGTCTATTGGCTCATCAAGTTCAGAAAGGTTGTTCTTATTCTGTTATTGTAACAACTGGCGGAGGTTTTTATCGCTATCGACTAGAGGACAAGGTCCTTGTCACAGGATTTATTGGTTATACTCCTACTCTCCGCTTTTTAGGAAAAACTGAAAATATTTCAGACAGATATGGTGAAAAAGTCAACTCATTACATGTGGCTAGGATTATTAAATCTATATTGAAACAAGATGATTTTAGTTTTTGTATGCTTGCACCTGATTCTAGGGCTGATAAGCAATTTTATACCTTATATGTTGAATCGAAAGTCCCTCTACCTGAGCGAATAGCGAATTCATTGGAAGACAAACTTCGAGAAAATTACAATTATAAATATTGCGTTGAACTTGGACAACTGGAGCCAGCTCGAATTTTTAGAATTGCTAAAGATGGGTATAAAACGTATGAAGCTCGCTGCGTAGAGCGTGGTCAGAAACAAGGAAATATTAAGCTTACCTATTTGAGTACGCTCGATAGATGGTCAGATTATTTTCAGGGAGACTATAAATGATAAAAATGCCATGGAATAATACTACCTGTCCGAATGTAATGATTGAGATTACGGATGCATGTAATCTTAATTGCCGGGTATGCTATAAAAAGAAGGGCGATTCATTCAAAAGCCTATCTTCTATAAAACTAGACATTGAAGCAGCGATAAAGTTAAGGAAATTGCATACGGTAACTATTTCAGGTGGCGAGCCTACGCTACATCCTGAGCTTTATCAGATTGTTAAAATGATAAAGAGCTATGGATTCCATGTATTTTTGCTTACAAATGGAGTACTTATAGATGAGGTTTGTATTAAAAATTTAAAGGAAGCGGGATTGGATTCAATTCTATTTCATGTTGATATAGGTCAGAATAGGTCAGATTTACCAAATGGTCCGGATTTCAACGATATAAAGTTGCGTCTTAAGAAATTGACACAACTAGCATCCTCTTACCAGCTTGATGTTTCTATTTCGCTGACTTTATACGATAATAACAAGGATTTGCTAGAATACAGCAAGTTTTTCTTCGATTCTGAAGAGATTACATTTTTCTTTATTGCTCGAGGCGTAGACCCTAAAAGCCTATTCTCACAATTTAGTGATTCAGAAGAAAAAAATAAACTCAGAGTAGTTGACGATACGGGGAAAAAGGGCATTCAAAATGTTATTGAATTTTATCAAAACAATTATGGCATTGAACCCTTTTCTTATATACCAGGTTTAAATGGTAAAGATACTGTCTGGATTTCTTATTTTGTACCCATTACTTATAGTAAGCATGGGAATAGACTATTTAAAATAAAGTCAAATATTATTGATGCATGGTTGATGGAAATTCCAAGAATTATATCCGGGAAATATATCCATAAGACAAAACAAAATACCATGATTACATTGCTACGTACTTTTTTCAACAGTGTAGCCACATTTCGTCCCTTTTACTTTTTGCAATTTCTTTTCTCTCTGACATCTGCTGATGCACAATTGAGACACAAAATGATCGTCTATGATAATGGCCCTATTATTGATGATAAAGGACAACTCGTATATTGTGAATATTGCCCTACCGCCATAGTAAGAAATGGTAAATTATTGACATGTTGTACTGCTGACTATGGATTTTCAGGAAAACTGGAGAAACGATTAGAGATTATTGAACAAACAAATGCCTTCTGTAATATTTGTGAATCAACTCATAAAGCAGAAATCATCAGAAGAGATAATTATGTGATCGCCATAGTCTACTGTCCTAAAGGAAAATATGAATATGAGATTTCTTCTAATGCAGATATGTTTCTGGAATTTAGAAAGAGAAGTTTTACGGATATTTCAGGAGAAACGGCAGAAAATTTACGCTATATCTTAAATTACATTCCCATAACCACTGTTTGCAATTTCAATTGCACTATTTGCGGGGCAAACGCAAAAAGCGAAAAGAATGCCGCTACTTTTCTTTCGGTTGATGAAGTCTGCCGGCGAGTGGCACAGGTTAAGAAAAACGGAGGCTATTTAATTAATTTGACGGGTGGTGAGCCGACACTTCATCCTAATCTTCTAGAAATCATAAAACGAGTAAGCAAAATGGGAATTAACATAGGGCTTAATACCAATGG
>VGJH01000216.1 GCA_016867505.1 Candidatus Bathyarchaeota archaeon | reverse complement strand
AGAATGCCTTCACATGAATACTGCGTAACATGAGCTGTGTTCATAGAACGAGCCAAAACTCCAAAAAAGAGAATTATACCAAAATCTAAAATATCATGGTCAAGACACTGAATTATCTGAGACTTGCTTGAACAAAGCTGAAGTCTCACGTTAAAAATTAAAAAATAATAAGATACTTGTTTAGGAATATGGGTTTTAATCGATACGAAGAAGCCTAAGTGAGTTCAACATCACGATAAGTGCGTTGCCTTCATGGATTATACTAGCTATTAAGGGAGAAACTTGGCCTGTTGATGAGAGTATTATCCCAATTGCATTAACAATGAGTGCGAAGGCGATATTCAGTTTAACAATCTTCATGGTTTCGCGTCCGATTCGGAGAAGTTTGGGTACTCCCTCGAGGTTGTTGTTGGAGAGGGTTATGCCTGCGGTTTCTATTGCTATGTCTGTTCCTGTTAAACCCATTGCGATGCCTACATCTGCTGTGGCTAGGCTGGGTGCATCGTTAATGCCATCACCTACCATCATGACTTTACCTCCTGCTTCCTTTAGCTGCTTCACATGAGTTACCTTCTCAGCTGGCAGGAGATCAGCAACAACCTCGTCGACACCAGCTCTTTCAGCCACCTCATCCGCAACCTCCTGCTTGTCCCCAGTAAGGATGACTATCTTCTTGGCTCCGCTTCTTCTGGCATCTGATATGATTTCACGGACATTTTCCCGGAGCACATCAGACACGGTTAATGCTCCAATTAGCTCCATATCCTTAGCAACTAATACAGTGGACTGGTTTGTGAGTTGATTGCTAAGGTATTCTTTTACCTCATCGGTGATGGTGATGCCTAGTTGTTTGAGAAGCTTCTCATTACCCACTGTTACACGTGTTTCAGCATGAGTCACGCAGATGCCCATGCCTGGATGGGTCTCAACATCTGAGCATTCTACTGATTGAACGCCTTCTGACTGCGCCTTCTTCAGGATTGCTTGAGCAACAGGATGCTCAGAGTGTCTCTCAGCACCAGATGCTAAGGCAAGCACAACCTTATCTGATACGCCATTAAATCCCTTAACATCAGTGACTTTTGGTCGACCAAGAGTAAGTGTCCCAGTTTTATCAAGAATTACGGTATCGATGTCTGCAAGTTTCTGGAGGCTAGCACCATTCCGGATGAGTATCCCCTTTCTTGCACTGTTACCAATGCTTGCTGCAACCGCCATTGGTGTTGCTAGTGTAAGAGCACATGGGCAGCTTATTATGAAAACCGAAGCCATTCTTATTGGGTCACGAGTGAACCAGTACACAGCTATTCCAAGGACAAGTATTATTGGGATATAGTAACCAGCAAACCTATCAGCAAGCCGTACTATAGGCGCCTGATTCTCCTCAGCCTCCCTAACCATCGAGATTATTCTACCATAAGTGCTCTCGGCTCCAACAACCCGGATCCTTACTTGAATCGCGCCAAGCTCAACGATGGACCCACTGAAGACATCATCCCCCAACTGCTTCTCAACAGGAAGAGATTCACCTGTTACACTACTCTGATTAACCGTTGCATTACCGCTTATGACATCACCATCAACTGGGATCATGCCCCCGGGCTTAACTACCACAACGTCACCTGGTTTTAGTTCTGAGACAGGCACCTCAACCTCTTCACCATCCCGCAACATTAACGCGGTCACTGGAAAAGCATCGATCAGGTCTTCAATTGCTTTGCTGGCTCTTCCACTAATGAACTCTTCAAGTATCTCGCCTCCACCCAGCATGAGCACAACCACAATCGCAGCAAGGTTTTCCCCGAGCAGAATGGAGGTGAGGATGGCAACTGTGGCAAGGAGATCTATTCCAAAAACTCCTCCAAGC
The DNA here is from genome assembly GCA_016867505.1 of Candidatus Bathyarchaeota archaeon. Classification (GTDB taxonomy): domain Archaea; phylum Thermoproteota; class Bathyarchaeia; order TCS64; family TCS64; genus UBA8941. The sequence continues at coordinate 939 of VGJH01000216.1, read as the reverse complement.
AAGGTTCTTACAGCACTATGACCGATGAAAGCTACACCTAAAACTGCTCCAACTAAAGATAACGTATTGTAGATCTCTGGAGAAAGCAGGTTGAAAGCCTGTGTTAACCAGCTGGTAATACCAAGCCCAACTGAAACCGCAAGGATTAATGTTTTGATTGTGTTAACCAACTTTAATCACCTAAATAATTTTTTGTAAAGCAGCCTTGAACTCATCAAGTCGAGGTATGATATCACCCGATTCAACAGCCTCAATTAAACAGTGTTCAAGATGGTCTTCCAAGATAATTGCGCCAGCTTTCTCAAGAGCTGCTTTAACAGCAGCAATCTGCACAAGAATTTCAGGGCATTCTTTACCCTCATCAACCATCTTAATGATACCACGTAAATGGCCTTCAGCCCTAACTAAACGGTCTCGAACTTTCTTCCTCTGCTTATGAAGTGTCATATCCCCTCCATGGGGATAGGATAAATAATAACTTTTCTAGGTCTCATGGAAAAGACTAGTAGAATTAATCACGTAGTAGATTTATTGTTACAATATATAAAAATTCGATGAATCAAGAGCGATTTAGAGAAAGAATAAAAAACCTGCTAGACAATGTGAATGGATGTATACCAACTCATTTGAGGTAAAAATGAGGTTGATGTTTTTTCATATCCATAACAACTTGTTAAATTCGTTATCAGATAGTGAAGAAATAAAGGGAGAAAAGTGATGTGTGATGGATTACCTTAAGAAGCTTGAAGAATACGAGCTAAACAATCTATCAAAACAGCTCGTGGGACCAACCCTTGTGAGAGTTGATATAAACGTCCCAGTGAGGCAGGATGGAAGAATTAACCGTGAACGTCCAAACCTTAGGCTTAAAACTTACGGAAGAATCTTAGATCTTTATTCAAGGTTCTCTCCAGTTGTTGTAATAGCCCATCAGGGTAG
>VGJH01000215.1 GCA_016867505.1 Candidatus Bathyarchaeota archaeon | reverse complement strand
TCCATGGTTTGGAATATGCGGAATGTTCACAGAAACAGCTAGTGTGAAAGGAGCTACATCAGTCTATGTTCATTATCACCAATTAACTGGAAGTCAACGTGGAAGACCAGAATATAGAGCTCAAACAAATTTCATACATCCCTGGAAGGGGGGGTGGTGGCATCTTAAAAATATAATTGAAGGACAGAAAACTGCATGCTTAGCAACTCTCGAAGTTGCTGCTAATAACCGTGAGATGATACTCTCCAATATGTATAAAAAAGCAATAGTTGCTATGGAGAGAGGTTCCTCAGAAGCACCATTCGCCTTTATTATACCTCCAAGCCAATGGGATAATATTACAACTTATAAACTCCTAAAAACTCTGAGAGACCTTAGTGTTGAAATTCATGTAGCTGAGAAAGCTTTCAAGCTAAGTGATGCAACATACCCCGCTGGTAGTTACGTAATCTTCACCAGTCAAACAGCAAGGGCTTTTGTGATCAGTCTGCTGGATAGAACCTTTTATAGAGATAGTGTCTGGGTTAGAAACCCCGATGGCACGCCAATGATGAATTATGATTTCGCAACACAAACGATGGCAGAGTTTAAAGGAGTCAATGTAATCAAAGCAGATAAGCCAATCACGGGTAAATTCAAGAAACTCGATGAAGTCTCATTTCCAGTTGGAGATGTTGAAGAATCAAAAAATGGATGGGTGCTGGATGGAAGACTTAATGACAGTTTCAAAGCAGTAAATATCCTGCTTTCTAATGGAGTAAAAGTAAACAGAGTTGATGAACCAATAAAAATCTCTGAAGAAGACACTCCCGCTGGTTCATGGTATGTTCCATCAGGGAAAGGTGTCGAGAAAGCGCTTAAAGAAGTTGCATCATCGACGAATACAAAGTTCTATTGTCTTTCATCAAAACCAGAATTTAAGTGTCATGAGGTAAAGAAGCTCAGAGTAGCAATTTATCAACGTTATATGGGAGGAAACATGGATGAAGGCTGGAACCGGTGGTTACTTGAACAATATCATTTTGATTATACTATTATCCGAGATGCAGATGTGAAAGCTGGATTAAAAGACAAATATGATGTTTTGGTATTACCCAGCGATGCAACTCCCATGATAACTGGCGAAAAATTGGAAGAATTTTATGAAAAACGCTCAAGAGGAGCATCAACAATGCCTGTTTACCCCCCAGAATATGTAACAGGGATAAAAAATGAAGGAGTTGGAAAAGTAAAAGAGTTTGTTGAATCAGGTGGTACCGTCTTGTGCCTGAACGAAGCAATAGACTTTGGAATGGAACAACTCAAAGTCCCAACCATTAATCCTGTGAAAGACTTGAAATCAGATAAGTTCCATTGCCCAGGAAGCACACTCTGGGTTACATTTGACAACAAGAATCCTTTAGCCTATGGAATGCCCGATAAAGGACTCATCGTTTTAAGAGGCAACTTAGCTTTATCAGTTAAATCAGGAGCTGATGGCGATAAAATAAAACTAGTGGCAACTTATCCCGAGGAACGCATAATGCAAAGTGGTTGGTTAATTGGAGAAGAACACTTAGCTAGACGTGCAGCAATGGTTGAAACAAAAATTAAGCAAGGAAGAGTTATTCTTTACGCTTTTGCACCACAGTCAAGAGCATTAACTGATGCAACTTTCAAATTATTCTTCAACGCCTTAATTGAATAATTTTTACCCTTTTTTTATAGATTTTATTAAAATTATTTTGATTTTAAGAGTATGCTTAAATTTATTTCCGAGAAATATTCTTTTTTTGCTTTACATATTGGGCAAATGTAAGGTGGTTCTTCTCTGAATACTGTATATCCGCATTGTTTACAGTAGAATAGTTTTCTTTCTGTTGTTTTAAGTTCAGGTAATTTTTCTTCAACTTCTTTTTTATTTAATTCTGGGAATGATTTTTCAATAGGTCTTCTCTCAGGAATTGGGATAGATTGACCTGCTTCAAAGAGTTTTTTGTTAACGAAAAAACTGCAATAACATACACCATACTCCAATACATCAGGATCTCTGTAGTCGCACGGGCAAATTATATCTCGATCTTGTTCATATACACCTGTTCCAAGTCTACAAGGGCAAGAAGGGTAGCCAAATCGTTCTTCATTAGTCTTTAATCCTTCAATAAGGTCATTTAGGAATTTTTGATCTGAGTTCAAAAAGTATCCATGAGTTTTCGCATCATTTTCAGCTCTTTGTTTAACTTGTTCAAAAGTGACTATAGCCCAATAGCCTCCTTAATTTTCTCAGGTTGATATCCTGATATTACCTTCGTATCATCAACAATTATTACTGGAAATCCTATTGGTACATTTCTTTTATGAATATCTTCTAAAATCGTTTTTCTTTCATCCGCTTTTAATAAGTCGACATCAATGTACTCAAAGCATACCTTATTATCTTTCAGTAATTCTTTGGTTTTTTTACACCATCCACATGTACTTAGAGCGTACAGTAAGACTTTGTGATCTTTTTTATCTCCTTCAACCTTAACTGTGACCACTAAAATTCCTCCTAAATATAATTTATCATTAGTTGTTACGAGATTATAAAGAATTTTAATTAATTTTAATCATCAATAATTGATTACACGATTTGCATTAATCATAATTTCTGTTTTATTTTTAAAAATTTTTTTTTAAAAAATTGTGAGATAATCGATATCTCGTGGATAATATGTCAGCATTTCACAACCATCAGATGTGACGGCTAGAGTATCACTGTGCCTAAAACCAGCGTAGCCAATTTCATAGATTCCCGGTTCAATGCTTACCACCATGCCTGGTTTTAATACTTGAGAGCTC
>VGJH01000214.1 GCA_016867505.1 Candidatus Bathyarchaeota archaeon | reverse complement strand
AGCACCTCCAAAGGTAGCTATTACTGAAGAACAAAGTGGAACCTACCAAGACTTTGCTTTAATTAATGTTGGAGGTTTAAAACTAGATGGAAGCGATGCAGTAAATGAGCTTAGTTATCTAATACTTGATGTAGTTAAAGAAATGCACCTGATTCAACCAAGCACATGTATTCAACTAAGCAAAAAAAATCCTGACACTTTCCTCAAACATGCAACAGGAGTTGTTCAAGCAGGTTTTGGCCAACCAAGTATGTTCAACACCGATGTAATATTACAAGAGTTTTTACGTCAAGGAAAATCCCTTGAAGATGCTCGATCTGGTGGCCCTAGTGGTTGCGTTGAGATTAGTGTTTTTGGTAAAGAGAATTGTAACCTGACTGGATATTTAAACTGGCCAAAAATACTTGAAATAACCCTAAATAATGGCATTGATCCAACTACAGGAAAATTGATTGGGATCAAAACTGGTGATCCAAGCGTATTTACAGGTTTCGAGCAGATTCTAGAAGCTTATAAAAAACAACTCAACCATTTTATAAATATTAAAATCAGAGGTAATAACATCATTGAACGATTATTCGCTGAAAACATGCCAACTCCTGTGATGAGTCTATTTGTTGAAGATTGCATTAAAACTGGATTTGATTACCATCAAGGAGGAGCACGATACAACTCAACCTATATCCAAGGAGTCGGTATCTCAACAACAACTGACAGCCTAAGTTCAATAAAATATCATGTCTACGATACCAAAACAATAACCATGGAATTGCTATTAGATCAGTTAAAAAATAATTTCAATGATGAAAGAATTCGCCAATTATTATTGAAAAAAACTCCCAAATATGGTAATGACATAGATTATGTCGATGAAATAGCTAAAACTATTTTCAATTATTACTTCGAGGCTCTAGATGGTCGTCCAAATACTAAAGGTGGACAATACCGAGTTAATCTTCTACCAACAACTGTTCATATTTATTTTGGTAGAGTAACTGGAGCTCTACCTGATGGTCGAAAAGCAGGGGAACCACTGAATGATGGTATCAGTCCAAGTCATGGAGCAGATAAAAAAGGCCCAACTGCAGTAGTAAAAACAGCTAGCAAACTTGATCACGCAAGGACCGGTGGTACATTACTAAATCAGAAATTTATTCCAAGCGTGTTAGCAGATGATGCAAGTTTAGACAAACTAGCAAGTCTAGTACGAACCTATTTCCGACTTGATGGTCATCATATACAATTTAATGTTATTGATTCTAAAACATTAAGGGATGCTCAAAAGAATCCTGATAAATACTCTGACTTGATAGTTCGTGTTGCTGGATATAGTGATTATTTTGTCGACATTGGTAAAGAGCTTCAAGAAGAAATAATATCCAGAACGGAACAGAAAAGAATTTAGTTTCTATTTTCTTTTATAAGCTTTCATTAAATGTCTTTTTTCATCAATCATTTCAGGTAGAATGAATCCACATTTTTTAAGTTTGGAATATATGTAGTCTTTGTGAAATGCTCTAATTTTTGCATGGTCTGTGATACCTTCGGTTGTACCACTTCTATCAATAATGTATTGCCATGTAACATTCCAAGTATTATTAATTTCGTTATAATCTGAGTTGTATGATCTACGTGTCACAATAGTGTCATTGAAATTATAAGTTGTCTCCAACCATTTGTTTAATCTATTATGATTAATTTTTGATGCATCTATGTTATCAAAAATTAAAATTCCTCCTGGCTCTAGGGCGTGTCTGAAATTGTATAATGCGTGCTCAACATCGTCCTCAGTCTGCATATATGTGAAACTGCTACCTAAACAAAGTACTGCATCATATGTTTCCTCAAGTTTCATATGTCTCATATCTTTTTGGATAAGCTTTCCATAACATCATTTTCTAGCTATAGATAACATTTCATTACTCAGATCAAGTCCAGTTACTTCATACCAAGCATCTTCCATAATTGACATTAATCTTCCTGTACCACATGCAACTTCCAAAATTTTTCTTACCCTATTATTTATTAAATGAGGGTCAATTAAACGAAAAATTTCTTCATAAGAAAAGATTCTCGGGTAAATCCTATCATAAACCCAAGCAAGTTTATTATAAAGTAGATGTAGTGAATTTTGATCAATAACGAGATCATTACTATTTTGGAATACGATTCCCCATATATATCCCAGCAAAAAAATCTCTATGAACTATAAAAGAGTATTTATGTTATTTTTAGTGAACCTACAATTTAAAGACAAATTATTAATTTCGAGAGTCATAGATTGATTTGTGCATCTCTTAATAATTGCATCAACCGAAGAAAATTTAAAAAATATTGTAGGTCTATCACGTGCATCATTAAATAATGTACATGATGTAACTTTATTTTTCAATGAAAAATCAGTTTTACTATTAACAAAACCCAGTTTACTAGACGGCATCAATGTAACTAAGCTTGTATGTAGGACGAGTTTCAATGAACTTCGACTTAACTTAGATGATATTATAGAAGGGGTAAAAATGAGTAGTCTTTCAGAACTTGTTGAGTTAATTGAAAAAAGTGATAAAATTGTTTTTGCAGGGTGAACATTTTGACTGAAACAATCTTTATTTTTAGAAGTTCAATAAAACCAGAGTCAAGATTTTGGGAAGGAGTAAGGATGTCAGCTGCATTTGTAGGAATGGATCATGTTCCCTTATTAATTTTCATGGATGATTCAGTGCTAGCCTTGAAAAAAGATGTGATTAAATCTGAAACTTATTGGGAATATCTTAAGACCTCAGCTGATTTAGCTGGGCTCTATGTTTTTGAAGAAAGTTTAAGCCAATTTAAAATATCATTAAACGAACTTGA
>VGJH01000213.1 GCA_016867505.1 Candidatus Bathyarchaeota archaeon | reverse complement strand
CTACATAGAGGATTGACTCCCCTCCAGTTTACTAAAATTAGAAAACAGAATATATTTGTCACTGGAACAATTTTTGTTTTAATTGGAATTATTGTGATTAATGCTGGAATTATTGCATTATATAATTTTAATTGGAATAATAACTGGGCAGCATATGAGTGGTTCCCATTTACTTCTAAACAAATTGATGCAACAAGATGGGCCGCAGGAATTAACTCTATAAAGACTAGCCCAATAGAGGAGTATCCAGTAGGTAATGAAACTAAGATCCTTAGTGTTGTAAGGCAATGGGATTACGATTCAGCATCAACAAGGATGGTTAACCTAATCCCAGTTAATTGGATGAAAATTATTACACCCGACATAGTCTATGTTTATGGAAAGGAATATTGGATTTCACCAACGACAATAAAGTATCCAAGTGATGACTGGATTAGTAGGCAACTCATCTACACTCATGCATCAAATATTTTTGCTATTGAAAGCCATTCAGGAGAATCTGTCCCGATTACTGAAGCTCTGCAATTAAAAAAAGAGCCAAAAATTTATTATGGCGAAGAAATGTCTGAAACGGTTTACCCTAAAGTTAAGGGATTTAATGAGGTGGAAAATATTAGTTATCCTGGTGAACCAGATTATGTTCTCTCTGGGTGGCAGAGAATGCTCTGGTTTCTTGCACAAGGACAACTAGGGTTTGCCTTTGCTCCACCACAGGAATCAATTGAAATGCTTTATAATCGAGATGTCGTAAAAAGAGTTGAAAAAATTCTAATTAATGGATTAAAAATTGATCCAGATCCATACATTGTTGCAGGCAATGACAATGTCTACTATGCAATACAGGTTTACATACAATACCCAATGAATTCAAGGTTTGTAGCCAGTGACTACTACAGGTTTTTTGCTATAATTTTAATCAACGTTGAAAATGGTGAAATATCATGCTACCGAGTTGGTGAAGACGATGGATTCTTAACATCATTCTATAACAAATTCTACGCTAATTGGGGTAAACCACCTGCATGGTTAGAACCACAGATAAGATACCCTGAGGCACTTTTAGGGAGTGTCCTTTTCAACATTCAAGGCCAACTTGACATCGACTTCCAATATCATGTAAAAGATCCATATGTATGGCGTTCGGGATCAGACTTTTTTGAAAGACCACCAGGCACTGAAGTAAACTACATTTTACTAACCGAAGATAATGAGGTACTCTTTGTAGGAGTTCAGCTAGTGGAGTACAGTAGTTCAGCTGGCAAAAACCTGGCAGGCATGTACATTATGGGGAGTGGCTCCGAACTTGGTGATATTCAATTACTAAGAGTTTCTTCAGGTAATGGCACATCATCACTTATCGGTCCTACTGGAGCGGTTAGTGCATTCCAAACAAACAGTGAAGTTAGGGAGAAACTAACACTCTTTGGCAGTAATTATAAACTTGGTAACATACTTCTCTACAGAATAAACCATAGGCTATACTATTTCATACCTGTCTACATCACATCAGGTGGTGGAATCATATCAAAAATGCCATTCATTGGTGTCGTTGATGCATTAACAAGAAATGTAGCAATAGGAGTAGATTCTGCAGCTGCATTCTATAGTTTAACACAACAAGAACCAGTGACACAACCAGGAGAGTCAGAACGGATCAATAATACTTATACAGTTTTCAAAAATAATGGATACTTACCAGTTAATGTTACTGCAGTAAACTCAGATGTTTTTGTACAAGTCTCTAACATAACTTATTTGAATACACAACAAATATCCCAAATGGAAAATACCATAACAAATTTCATTGATAGATACGTCAAAACAGAGAAACCTGAAGTATACAAGTGGTTATCAAACGAAGACACAATAAATTATGGAGTATTTAGAATAACGTCAAAAGGAGTAAAAGAACTATACTACATAAGCATAAGAATAAAGTGACCTGAATGAGTCAAGAAAAACCTCAAGAAGAAGACTTCGAACTCTGGCTCAAAACTAGATTCATTGAACAAGTCTGGATTAATGGACATAAATTCAGGATCACTAAAAAAGGAGATATTGAGATTGATGGAAGAATCTATACTGTGGAAGAAGCAAGGTATCTTTACAGATTAATAATCTCAAAAAATCCTCTCGAAGTATTAAATGGAAAATTCTTGATTCTAGAAAGAAATGGTACACTCATCCGAATTTTACAGGTCATCGCAGTAATTGCATTAATCATAGTTTTTGTAATAGTTAGAAGATAAAAATCAAATTAATTTATAATAATAAACTAAAAAAAATGTTAAAATAATTATTAAAATAAGAAATGTTCCATGATAAAAAAATGGTTTATGATAAGAATTTCGTTGTAAAGATACCTTAAGCTCACCAGCATCAACGTATTCTGATTTTTTACTATGGAGTTCAATAGTTGTTAAACCAACCTTTAATGGTTCTGCAGTAGAAACACTTCCACTACCCCCACTATCATTAAAAAAAGATTCATCGATAAACTCTCCATTTGGAAAATGGATTCGAGTCTTAATTTCTCCACCAGTTTTTATATTAATTTCATAAACCAAGATATCTTCTTCCCAAAAATTCAGGTTTCTAATTGGAGCATCATTAGAATAATTAATGTGTCTATTACCAACTTCATAATGATGCGGAAATCCATAATTAAAAGTAATATTATAAAGAAGAGTCTCATTTCCCCGAATGTCTGATGAACCATTATAGGAAGCTCCTCCAAGATTTTCAGTGTATCCAATAAAGTAAAGACCTGTTGGGACTAAGACTATAATTAAAAGACAAATTAATAATAAAGCAAGTTTTTTTAATGATTTAATTTTATTATTTGATTCAGCGTTTATGATTGTCTCTT
>VGJH01000212.1 GCA_016867505.1 Candidatus Bathyarchaeota archaeon | reverse complement strand
TTGATCTCTTTTCTCCTCTCGTGTAAAGCGTTCATCATTGTTACTACGACGCTTAACACCGCTATAGTCCAGGGTATAATTAGTGGTAAGCCTTTTCCTGCGAGGTACACTCCTAGAACATATGTTATTGATCCTTTCTCTGAAGCTGCTGTAACCCTGTACCCACGCTCCAGAGCGATTCTTTCTCCTAGCTTATACACATCTCCTGTTTGGATATTCAGGTTTAACCTAATCTGGTAGCATCCATTAATTTTCATGGCTGTTTTGTAATCGACTATCAAGGCTTCTTCAGGTTCACACGGTACCCTAATGTAATGAGGGGGCTCCTCAGGAGAGCTTATGTTAACCTCTTTCTCTGGTAAGTATCCTGATCCATCGAGTTCAGTCATCATTCCAAGAGAACCATCGTCTAGTATTCCGCTTATTGTTAACTTATTTCCTGACAGTGTGATACTGTCTCCGATTTTGAGATTAAGAGCCTCCTTGACTATCCTTGTAATTGCTGCTTCTCCCTGCCCAGGTAGAACCCCTTCAATTACTGCTTTCCCCAGTTTTGATACTTGGTCTTCGAATGTGGCATCTATGCCTATTACTCCATAGATTGGTTTGGCTTCTTCTCCTATGCGTAGTGTTGTTATTGCTCTTCTTTGTGGTATGTTGATGTATTTGGTTGCGATGGATTGGATCATAGGTAATTCCCTCAACCAATCAAGTTCTGCATTACTGAGGTAAAGGGAATCAGTATCTCCCATTAGTGGTGAAGCTGTGATCATTATACCTTTCCCATCAAATTTTTTGTTAATTACACTGCTTAAAGAAACTCCATACTCTTCTGATAGAGATGTTAAAGTTACGAAACTCATTGTGAGTATTGAAATTGAGAATAATGTCAGCAATGTTCTCATTCTTCTCCTCTTCATTAACCTCTTAGAGAGAGTGAATATTGGTGTCAAAGTAGATAGGAAGCTGATCTCTCCCCTCACTCTATTGAGTGAGCCAATTTTTGGAATTATTACAGATAGTATAACTGCTACAACAATAGCTGCAGCTACACCAATCATATAATTGCTAATGGGCACCAACATTGTGCTAGGGTAAACATTGTAGAGTATTACTGCTGAAGATACGTAGAAGATTATACCTGATACTAGACTCAGACTACGTGTTTCGAAGAGTATGAAACCAGTTGCTATTGATGAGACTGCCAAGAATGCCAATATTATGTAGACACTTCGATATGCTTCTTGGTTCAGAGATTCTAGTGTTTGTTTTACTTGCCTAATCGTGATGAAGGCATCTTTAAGAGTTGTATAGGAGGCTGTGAAGTTGCCGTTATCATACAGATTCTCTGAAGTCTTCAATTTGATCTCTGATTCAGAGATCATCACTGTCTCTTTCGTCAAGTAGAAAAGATTCTCTTTTAATACTGTCAATTTAGATTTAGTATCGACTAAATAATCTTTAACATACTCTGTATTCCAAGGAATAGTGTATTTAGAAATATCATATTCAAATAAGTCTCCCTGTTTTGTTGCTGGAACCTCTATAATGAGTTCCTTCTGTATGTAAGCAACCGGATTAGATGTTTTCATACTGAAAACTACTTTAATTCTCGAATAACCAATAGGCAGGATTACGGTTGAAGGATCCCATCCTGAGATAGTTAATGCTGGCTTCGTCTTTGAGAAGATTAAAGGAAAACCAGAAATGTTTATCACATCGCCTTTTTCATCGACTACATTATAAGTTACATCGTTGGAAAGGCTCTCAGTATCAACAAATTGGATTGCGCCTGTAAATTTTACTTGGCTTGCTACCCTCAGTGTCACATTTACCTCAGCTGGGTAGACCCCACTCATTAAGACTCTAACTGGGAGATAATCTACTCCTATTGTATAACTTTCGTCAGCGTGGACTACAATGCTATTTACATTTGATGCTATAGACAGCGAATATCTTCCGCCAGCTCCTGTCCTTGTTGTTGTCCCACTGGTTGTCCCAACCAGTGCAGCGACACTGGCTCCAACTAAAGGATTACCATTAGCGTCTTTAACTACTCCTGAGATGCTTCGAGTGGTCTGTGCAGCTGGGTACTGGTTTAAGGTAAGAGACGAAAAGAAGCATAGTAACAGCATACACTGCATGATTTTCATGTTATTGTGTCTCAACAGATATTCTCATTATTGATTCCACCAAATATAAAAAACTATGAGAAACAATTCAAAGAATTAGTTAAGCTAATACATTAAAAAAATTTGAATTATTATTAAATTATTCCGAAAATCAAGATGAATCTACTCAGGATTCCTCCTAACACAACTGCTAATATTACTTCAGTTAGGCTGATTACTGCAGCTGCTTTTGATCCAAACTCCTTCGCCAACACCGCTATGGTAGCAATACAAGGAACATATATCATCACCACGAAGGTAAAAACGAACATTTGAACCGGTGTAAGTATCAACGCGAAATTAGTTGTCCCCATGATTGACGCGAGAAGTATCAGAGTTAACTCTTTCCTAAGCACTCCAAAGATTAGCACCACACCAGTTGCTGCAGGTAAACCAAGCCACCAAACAGTTACAGGAGTGAAAATTTTCTCAACCAAGCTGAGGATACCTAAGCTGTTTGCTAGAAATATCCCTAAGTTTCCGATAACCATGATTGGAAATGCTTCGAAAATAAAGCTTTTCAGCTTAAACCAAGTTCTCTGTAGTGTTACTTTAGTGCTAGGATTTTTGTAGGTTGGCATCTCCATTATTAAGCCTACAGGCTCTCCAGGTAACGCTTTATAAGCTATACGACCCAAGAGGAAGATTAGAAGGAAGTCAAGCAAGTATAAAGCAACAGCCCACTCAAATCCAACATAGGT